>DASSAT010000493.1:0-8983 GCA_035699305.1 Fimbriiglobus sp.
GAGTTGAGCGTAGGCGTCCAGCGCCCAGGCGTGCGGGGTGATGAGGCTCAGCTGGCGCATCTCCTCGGGCATCATCTCCCGCGGCAGCATCGACCCGCTAATTCCAGCCAGCACCAGCACCAGCAGCGTGCCGTAGACCGCTACCTGTGTCTCGGTCCGGGCCAGTCCGGCGACCAGCATCGCCAGCCCGACCGCGGCCAGCGACGTACTCACCACGACCGGCACCAGCAGCCACGGGGCCGCCCCCCAGTCCATGCCGAAGGCGAGCTTGCCGCACAAGAGCAGGAAGAACCCCTGGAACAGCGACACGGCGAGGCACGGCAGCAGCTTGCCGAGTAGGATTTGCCACCGGGCCAGCGGGGCGGCCCGCAACCGGACGAGCGTCCCGTGTCGCCGCTCGGCGACGAACAGCCAGCCGACGGTCAGTACCAGGAAGAACGCGAAGGTGACGGTGTACGACGGCACCAGCACCTGGTAGCGGACCGTGCCGCGGTTGAGGCCGAACGCGGTGGCCGCGTACTTCTCCCGGTTGGCCGCCTTCTGCTCCGGCGTCTGCTGGCGCGTAAGCTGTGCCCAGGTCTTGGCCTCGAAGTCGTAGTCTTTGAAGAAGTTCTTGATCCCGAGCTTGATCGCCCGGCCGAGGTCCTTACGGATACTCTGCGGTAGCAGGTTGAAGCCGGCGACGTACTTGCCCATCTTGGCCATGAACGGGTCGCTGCCGATCAGCTCGAACGCCTGCCCGATCATCCACGGGATGATGACCCGCAACAGGCTGACCTGCGCGACCTGTTGCAGGACGGCGTTGCCGACCGGCTGGTTGCGGCCGGGGATCACGGTCACGTCGAGCTGGTCGAGGTTGACCCCGTATTCGTTGAGCGGGTTGATCGGGTTCGGGCGGAACTCCTCGCCGACGAACGAGCACCGCTGGGCGCGATCGCTGAAGTCCGGGCCGAACACGATGACCGCCGCCCGGTCGCCGCGGCGGGTCAGCTCCTCGGCCTCGGCCCGGGTGGCGATCCGCTCGACCCGGACGTTGCCGGTGTTGGTCAGGTCGTCGATGACCACCTCCGACCACGGCTTGCCGGGGAAGTCGCCGGCCCCGGGCGGCAGTCCCTTGTCCTCGACGACGACCGAGACGCGGATCTGGTTGTCCGGCTTGCGGCCGAACATCTCCCCGATCGACAGCCCGAGCACCAGGATCAGCACCAGCGGCATGACGACGAGGATCACCGCCGACCGCGGGTCGCGGAGCAAGAGTCGCAGGTCCTTGCGGGCGATGGTGAGAAACGGCATGTGAACCTCTCAAACCGAACGAACCACAGAGTCACAGAGGACACAGAGGGAAGAAACACAGAGCAGAGAAGTACAGTGTTGAAGACAGAAGAAGAGGACTCTGGTGATGGTTCTTGAACTCTGTTTTCCTCTCTGTGTGTCTTATCTCTGTGTCCTCTGTGACTCTGTGGTTCGTTCTTCTTCAGTCCCGCAGTCCGCGGCCGGTGAGGTGAAGAAAGACCCGCTCCAGCGTCGGCTGGTCCAGTTCGATGGCGGACGGCTCGGCGCCGAACTCGGCGCAGGCGGCCAGCAGTTTCGGCAGGGCCGGGGCGAGGTCCGGGGCGTTGACCTCCAGGCCATCGTCGGTCGCCCGCGCCCGCTTGACCCCCGGCAGCCCGGCGACCCGCTCCACTAGTCCCGGCGGTACGGTCGGCAGTCGGACCCGGGCGGCGGCATCGAACATCCGCAGCAGGTTCGGCAGGGTGTCGCACGCCCGTAGTTGGCCGTTGTCGAGGATGGCGATGCGGGTGCAGAGCGTCTGCACCTCCTCCATGTAGTGGCTGGTGTACACGACCGTCAGCCCGGCGGCGTTGAGCGATTTCACCCGCTCGAAGATGTGGTTGCGCGACTGCGGGTCCACGCCCGTCGTCGGTTCGTCCAGCAGCAGCACCTGCGGGCGGTGGACGACCGCGACCGCCAGGTTCAGCCGCCGCTTCATGCCGCCGGAGAAGGTGCCGACCCGGTCGTCGGCCCGGTCGGACAGGCCCACGGCATCGAGCATCTCGGACACCCGCTCCCGCAGCCCGGCGCCACTCAGGCCGTAGAGCTTGCCGAAGAAGGTGAGGTTCTCGCGGGCGGTCAGCTCGGGGTAGACGGCCAGGTCTTGCGTTGCCAAGCCGACCAGTCGGCGCAGGTCGCGCTCGGCGGTCGAGAACGGTTTGCCGAAGAGCCGCACCATCCCGCGGTCCGGGTCGGTCAGCCCGGCGAGGATCGACATGAGGGTGGTTTTGCCGGCGCCGTTCGGCCCGAGCAGCCCGAAAAGCTCGCCCGGCTCGATCGCCAGCGACACGCCGCCGAGCGCGACGGTCGGGCCGTAGTGCTTGCGAACGTCCTCGACTTCGATGATCGGTGGTGCCATGCGACTGTACATCTTATGCCCCATCCCGGGACCGCGGCCGTCCCGGCCGCTCTTGCTGTGCAGAGCGGGGGCTTCCAACGATACAGAAGCGCCTGGCCGGGTGAAGCAAGAGCGGCCGGGACGGCCGCGGTCCCAGGGATTCGCGGTATGCAAGACGGTCGGGAGTCGATAAAACGTCGGCGTCCCATTCCCCGACCGCCGTGCGGTAGCCGGCCGGCTCGGAAAGTCTCTGAGGGAGTGTTCATGACGACCGCGACGGCGCCCCGCCACGACATCGCCAAGCCGGAGTTGGCCGAGAAGGGCAAGAAGCGCATCCTGTGGGCCGACCAGGACATGCCGGTCCTCCAGCAGGTCCGGGCACGGTTCGCCAAGGAGAAGCCGCTGGCCGGGATGAAGATGTCCGCGTGCCTGCACGTCACCGCCGAGACGGCCAACCTCGCGCGCGCCTTGAAGGAAGGCGGCGCCGATCTGGTGCTGATCGCCTCCAACCCGCTGTCCACACAAGACGACGTGGCCGCCAGCCTCGTCAAGGACTTCGGCATTCGCGTCTACGCCATCCACGGCGAGGACACGGACACGTACTACAAGCACGTCGCCGCGGCCCTGGACCACGGCCCGAACGTCACGATGGACGACGGGGCGGACCTCGTCTCCGCGATGATCTTCGTCGCGCTCAACCGGCTGGACGACGTTCACGCCCGCGTCCGGGAGTGGGCGACGAAGCTCTCCGCGGCCGACCGGGAAAAGGCGATCAAGAACGTGATCGGCAGCATGGAGGAGACGACCACGGGCGTCATCCGGCTGCGGGCGATGGAGAAGGACGGCGTACTGAAGTTCCCGGTAGTGTCGGTCAACGACGCCGAGACCAAGCACTTCTTCGACAACCGCTACGGCACCGGCCAGAGCACCATCGACGGGGTCATCCGCGCCACCAATATGCTGATCGCCGGCAAGAAGATCGTCATCAGCGGCTACGGCTGGTGCGGCAAGGGCGTCGCCATGCGGGCGCGCGGCCTGGGAGCGAACGTCATCGTCACCGAGGTCAGCCCGATCCGCGCGCTGGAGGCCGCGATGGACGGGTTCTCGGTCATGAAGATGTCCGACGCGGTGGCGGTCGGCGACCTGTTCATCACCGTGACCGGCAACAAGCACATCATCGGCAAGGAGCACTACGCCCTGATGAAGGACGGGGCGATGGTGTGCAACAGCGGCCACTTCGACATCGAGATCGACCTGAAGGCGCTGGACGCCGAGACGGCGCAGAAGACCGAGAACGTCCGGCACGAGGTGGACGAGTACAAGCTGAAGTCCGGCAAGCGGCTGTACGTGATCGGCTCGGGCCGGCTGGTGAACCTGGCCGCGGCCGAGGGGCACCCGCCGAGCGTGATGGACATGAGCTTCGCCACCCAGGCGCTGGCGACCGAGTTCTGCATCAAGAACAAGGGCAAGCTGCCCAACGCGGTCGTGCCGGTGCCGCGGGAGGTGGAGGAGTACGTCGCCACGGCGAAGCTGGCGTCGATGGGCATCAAGATCGACACGATGACCGCCGACCAGAAGAAGTACAGCGAGAGCTGGGAACACGGGACGTAAGCAACGCAAAAGGCAAAACGCAAAAGGCAAACAGGAAGACCTCGGCTGTCTTCCTTTTTGCCTTTTGCGTTTTGCCTTTTGCGTTATGTAGGGCTGCTACAATCAACCACATGTTCACCGGACTCGTGCAGGCACTTGGCGTGGTGGATCGGGTGCGGGACGACGGCCACGGCGGTCGGCTGCTGCGGGTCCGCGAGCCGGGCATCGGCCCGTACTTGAGCCGCGGCGAAAGTGTCGCGGTCAACGGCGCGTGTCTGACGGTCGTCGAGCGAGCCGGCGATTCGTTTGGCTTCCAGGCCGGGCCGGAAACGCTCTCCAAAACGAACCTCGGCACGTTGACCGTCGGCGACCGGGTGAACCTCGAACGGGCACTGCGGGTCGGCGACGCCCTCGGCGGGCACTTCGTCACCGGGCACGTCGATTGCATCGGCCGCATCGCCGAGCGGGTGCCGAACGGCGACTGGCAGACCATTTGGTTCGAGTTCCCGGCCGGGTTCGACGAACTGCTCGTCGAAAAAGGCTCCGTCGCGTTGGACGGCGTCAGCCTGACCGTGGTGGACGTGCAACCCGGTCGGCTGAGCGTCATGCTCATCCCCCACACGCTGGCGAACACCACCATCGGCCTGAAGCCGGTCGGGGCGGCGGTTAACCTGGAGTTCGACCTGCTCGCCAAGCACGTCCGCAAGCTGTTCCAGTCCCTCGCCCTCCCGCGTTGAGTAACGCATGGCCCCCGATAAAGAGATCCCGATTCTTCCCGCCGAGGGCACCGCGTCCGAACCGGAGCCGGAACAGGCCCCCGCCCGGCGCGGGCCGTCGCCGCGGCAGACGCTCTCGTACCTCCGCAGCTTGTTCCAGGCATACGGGCTGGAAATCAAGACCAAGCTCGGGCAGAACTACCTCATCGACCTGAACCTGATCGACTTGATCGTCCGGGCCGCGGAAATCGACCCCGCGGACGCGGTGCTGGAGGTCGGCACCGGGACCGGGTCGCTGACGGCGCGGCTGGCCGACCACGCCGGGGCGGTCGTCAGCATCGAGATCGACCGCGCGTTCCAGCCGGTCGCGCGACAGGTCGTCGGCGAGCGGCCGAACGTGACGTTCCTGCTCGGCGACTGCCTGGAGTCGAAGAACCGGCTCAACCCGGACATGCTCGCCGCGTGGGAGGCGGCGTTCGCCCGGCACGGCTGTTCGCGGCGGAAGCTGGTCGCCAACCTGCCGTATGTCATTGCGACGCCGCTGGTCAGCAACCTGCTAATCAGCGGCATCGACATCGAGCGGATGGTGGTGATGGTGCAGTGGGAGATCGCCGAGCGGATGCGGGCGTCGCCGGGCACCAAGGACTACAACGCCCTGAGCGTGCTGGTCCAGAGTTTGGCCGACGTGGAGCTTATGCGGAAGGTGCTGCCGAGCAACTTTTTCCCCCGGCCGAAGGTCGATTCGGCGATCGTGATGATTAAGCCGAACGCCGGGAAGCGGGTAAAGGTCGGCGACGTGAAGCGGTTCCGCGGCTTCCTGCGTGACCTGTACGTCCACCGGCGGAAGAACCTCCGGCAAGGGCTGACTGGCTGGCCGAGTGGGCGGAAGCCGAAGGACGAGGTGGACGCGAAGTTGAAGGAACTGGGGATCGACGGCGGCGTCCGCGCCGAGGCGCTGGACGTCGAGCAGCATCTGCGGCTCGCGGCGGCGTTCGGGGAATGAAGAAAGCCCGGCGACCGCAGTCGCCGGGCTTTGGATGGACTGCACTTCGTTGCCGTTACCGGCTCACCACCGTGAACTCGCGGGCGTCGTAGGCGCCAACAGTGATCTTCTTGTGGTACGTCGCCCGGCCGTTGCCGTTGCCGAGGTAGACGTGCCAGTCGCCGGCCGGCAGCCGCAGGTCGAAGTTGCCGAACTCGTCGGCGGTGACGTACTCGCGGCGGTTGTGGTCGGCCGCGCTGACGAACACCAGCTTCGCGCCGGGCCGCGGCGTCACCTGGTCGCTCTGCACGATCTCGCCGCGCAGCGACGCCGGGCCAGGGCGGGAGGTCGTGTGGGCGTTCACCGGGCCGGCCGCCGGGCGGACCGGCGACAGCATCCGCCGGCGGGAGCCTTCGATGGTCGGCAACCGCTGCGGAGGAATGTAGCCGCCCTCCGGCGTCACGGTCGGCGGGTTGGTGCGGAGTTCGTCCACCCGCGGGACGGCGGGGGCCGGCATCGCCCCGGCCGGCGGCAGCTCGCAGTCGGCCGGCAGGTAGCGGCGGGTCTCCGGGCCGTAGTAGGTAATCACCGGCCGGGTCACCTCGACCTTGCGCTGCACCTGGACCGGGACCATGCGGCAGCGCTCGACGTACCGCGTCACCGTATCGCAGCGCTCCTTGCGGACGTAGGACGTGCGCGGCACGCAGATGTCCTGGCAGCAGCCAGTGCACGGGTCGTAGTAGCTGGCCCGAGTGTACGACGTGACCGGATCCCAGTAGTAACTGCGGACCCGGACCGGCACCTCCTCGGTGTACCGCTCCTGCTTCATTACCGTGACCGGCTCGTAGTAGTAGCTCCGCTGGTACTCGACGCGCCGCTGCGGCTGGGGCTGGGGCTGGGCGCAGTCGTCGCACCCCTGGGCGCGGAAGAAGCTGCGGATCGGCCGCGACTTGCAGTCGTGGCAGCAGACCTGAAACACGTTGTCCCACCCGGCGGCCGCGTCGCCGCCGGTCGCCAGCAGCCCGGCCACGGCCAGCAGCGGGGCGAGGATTCGCAGGTGCCTACGTGTCATGGGTGTGAACTCCGGGGTGGGTGGCTCCCGACGGCTTTCGCCGCCCTAGGCCCGGTGGACCGGTCGGTCGCCGGCACGGGACTCACTCACACTGTAGACTAAGTTCGCAGGTCAGCGGCTCAATCGAATTCCGCGGTGGTGGAACCGGAACTGCCACCCCCGCGCGTCACCACCGGAAAAGCTTGCACATCTGACAGGGCTTCCCCAGTCTCCGACAAGCTGGGGGAGATGTGTCGGGTGGGGAAACGAGTCCGCCCGGCGGCAAGGGTCGCCGGGCGGTCGGAAATGTTCGCCGATTTCGGATCGGACAGTTCCTGGGACCGCGGCCGTCCCGGCCGCTCTTGCTACTACAGTCAGGAGCCTTATGACGACACCCAAGCACCCCGACCCGTATGACAAGAGCGGCCGGGACGGCCGCGGTCCCGGGGCGTTACGCCGCCGCCTTCTTCAGCGCCGCCAGCGCGGCGTCGTAGTTCGGCTCCGACGTTACCTCCTTGACGTACTCGGCGTGGGTGACGGTGCCGTCCTTGTCCACGACGAACACCGACCGGGCCAACAACGGCAGCGGCAGCCCCTCGATCAGGGCGCCCCAGTTGGTGCCAAACGAGTGGTTGTGCACGTCCGAGAGGGTCTGCATGGACGACACACCGGCCTCGGCGCAGAACCGCTTCTGGGCGAACGGCAGGTCGAGGCTGACGGTGTAGCAGGCGACCTTGTCGCCGAGCGACTTGATGCTCTCGTCGAACTTCCGGGTCTGGATGCTGCACACTGGCGTGTCCAGGGACGGCACGACGCTGAACATCCGGGCCTTCTTCGGGGTGTCGGCCAGGGTGACGGCGGCCAGGCCGCTGTTGAGGGCACTGAAGTCCGGGGCCTTGTCCCCGGGCTTGACCTTCGGCCCGACGAGCGTGACCGGGCCGCCCTTGAACGTCACCTCGTTGGTTCGCTTCTCCATCCTCGGCTCCTCCTGGTGGGGTGAGACTTTGAACACTCGTAGGGTGGGTCAAGCCGGGCTTTGCGGGCGCCGACCCACCATCGTGTCCCCTCCGAGCCGCGACCGTCAGGGAGCGGTCTTGGGCTAACCGCTCCCTGACGGTCGCGGCTCGGATCGAGACCTGCGGTGGGTCGGCGCTCGAAGACTCGCTTGACCCACCCTACGAAAACAGGGGGTCGGCGGTCAGTTGGGGCTGAACGCCGGCGGGAACTCGTGGCCCCCGGCCGATTCGTGGTGCCGCAGGGCGTGGGCCAGGACTTCGGCCCGGCGGTCCACGCGCGGCTCCTCCAGCAGCCGCTGCTTCAGCCCCAGTTCGATCGGCAGGGCGTAGGCCAGCATGTCGCACAGCGCCCCGAGCGGCGTCGGCCCGGCGAACAGCTCGCCCAACTGCCGGTGGGCGGGGCCGGTCGGGACGAACCGACCGAGGACCGCATCGGCCAGCCCGCGGCGGAGGTCGAGCAGCCGGGGCAGGTCCTCGGGGACCACGTCCGGCACCACCTCCGCGCGGGCCGTGCGGTACAGCTTATGGGCCGGCTGCTCGGCGAGGAGGCGCAGCCGTGCGAGTCCCCGCAGCCGGAGGTTGGACCGGCCGTCCGGCAGCGGCTCGTGGTGGGTGATCCGGCCGAGGCAGCCGAACGCCTCGACGACCGGCCGGCCCTCGTAATCGGCTTCCCACCCCGGGCTGAGCATGATGATGGTGATAAGCCGGTCGTCGGCGAGCGCGTCGGCGGTCAGTTGCCGGTAGCGCGGCTCGAAGACGTGCAGCCCCTGGACGACCTGCGGGAAGAGGACCAGGTTCGGCAGCGGGAACAGGCGGGCGACGCCGCCGAACCCCCGGATCGCCGCCTGGTCATCGGTCATGGTCCGGCTCGTGCTGGGAGACTTCGATCCGCGGTGCAACGGCCGACGGGTCGGTGAGGGCGGCCTCGACCTGCCGCCAGAAGCCGTCCACGTCCAGCCCGAGGTGGGCGGGGCGGTAGCCGGCCATCTTGTCGCGGCCGGAGGCGAACAGCCGGCTCGCGCCGGCGCGGTTCTTGTTGCCCCAATGGTAGAGGGCGACGGCGGCCTGGATCAAGGACTGGTAGAACAGGCGGTCGGCCGGGTCGCAGTCGCGCCACAGGTCCTCCCAGACCTCGTGGGCGTCGAAGAACTCGCCGCGGTTGAAGTGGCCTATTCCCGCGAGGTAGCGGGCGTCGTATTCCGGCGCGGCGTCCATGCGGGTAGTCTAATGTAGTCCGCT
>DASSAT010000494.1:0-13956 GCA_035699305.1 Fimbriiglobus sp.
CGGCCGCAGTGTGCAGGATTTCCGCGCGCCGGCGGGCCTCAAGGCCGGGGACCTTCGGCCGGCCGGGGCGTCGCGGGTGGGGGTCGGCGGAACGCATCGGGTGCCGAGGATGAATTAATAAACGGACTGGTCCGTCAATTAATCGGAAGATACGCTTTTGCTATCCACGTGTCCAGACCACCTCCGGGGGTGCGGATGATCGCCGTTGCAGATGGGATGCCGACGGCAGACACGCGGGAAAGCGGGCGGGTTCGCTCGGGGCGTTCCCGGGGATGGGAACAGGAGACCCACGGGAGGTAATGCGGGACCACCCCTGGGACCGCGGCCGTCCCGGCCGCTCTTGCTACGGCGGTCGGGGACCTGTGGCGAAAGTCGAGCACCCCGACGCGCGGAGCAAGAGCGGCCGGGACGGCCGCGGTCCCAGGGGGGACCCGAAGATATAATGTCCCCTTCCGCCGAGGGTCGTCGATGCGCCTGAACTGGTCGCCGTTGGTCGAGCTGATCCGCCGACACCAGACGTTCCTGCTGGTGACGCACATCCGGCCGGACGCCGACGGGCTGGGGTCGCAGCTGGCCCTCGCCGACGCCCTGGCCGCGATGGGCAAGACGGCCCGCGTGGTCATCCCCAGCAACCTGCCGCCGCGGTACGCCTTCCTGAACACCCCGCAGTCGCCCGTCGAGCAGTTCAAGCCGCCCGGCGACCGCTTCCGCGGCGCGGACGCGGTGATCGTGATGGACACCGGCACCTGGAACCAACTCGGCGACTTCGGCGCGTTCCTGCGGTCGCTCGACGTGCCCAAGGCGGTCGTGGACCACCACCGCACGCAGGACGACCTCG
This sequence comes from Fimbriiglobus sp., assembly GCA_035699305.1. GTDB lineage: Bacteria > Planctomycetota > Planctomycetia > Gemmatales > Gemmataceae > DASSAT01. The sequence continues at coordinate 839 of DASSAT010000494.1, forward strand.
GCGCCACCCGGTTCGTGGACACCACCGCGGAGGCGACCGGCCGGCTGACCTACGAACTGATCCGCTCGCTCGAAGTCCCCATCAGCCCGCGGGCGGCGCACATGCTGTTCCTGGCGCTGGCCCTGGACACCGGCTGGTTCCGCCACCCGAACACGACCGCCGCCACCTTCGACCTGGCCGGGGAGTTGGTCCGGCTCGGGGCCGACCCGACCCCGCTCTACGAGCAGCTCTTCGAGGCCGCCCCGGTGGCTCGGCTGAAGCTGCTCGGGCTGGCCCTGGACCGGCTTACTGTTAGGTCCGGGGGCAAGGTGGCGTACACCTCGGTGTACCTGCGCGACTACCCGGCGACCGGGGCGGTGCCGGGCGACACCGAGGACCTGATCAACTACCCACGCAGCGTGGAGGGGGTCGAGGTGGCGCTGCTATTTATCGAGCAGACCGACGGCAGTACTAAGGTGAGCTTCCGGTCGAAGGCGCTGGACGTGTCGAAGCTGGCCGAGCGGTTCGGCGGTGGCGGCCACAAGCTGGCGTCCGGGGCACGGGCGGCCGGGCCGCTGCCGGAGGTCCGCGAGGCGGTACTGCGTGCGGTCGAGGAGGGCTTGGCGAACCCCGAGCGGTAGCGAGGGGGTGGTGGGGTCAACCCCTCCCCCCAACCCCCTCCCCGAAGCGAGGAGGGGGAGTCGGCACCGAGGGGTCACGCGCAACGGCGCGTGTCTTTCTCCCCTCCCCGCTTCGGGGAGGGGGTTGGGGGAGGGGTTCTTACACTCCCCTTACCCCCTCGCTACCGCTCGGGGTTCGCCGAAAACTGGTTGTCCCCGGCCGCGAGTGTTGGTTTAATGGTGTGAGCCTACCTCACCCGCGGAACGGCACCCCGCCGGCCCGCGTCAGAACGGTATCCCGCCGTGACAGCCCCCAGCGCGCGGAGCGCAGCGATATGACGGACCCCGCCACCCGGATCACCCTCCGCGGCTTGCCGTTGGCCGCAAAGCTCGTTTTGTCCGCATTCCTGATGGCGGTCGGGCTGGGGTACTCCGCCGCGATGGTGCAGCTGCACCTCAAGCAGTCCGGCCGGGCCGGGGAGGCGCTGCCGACCCTGGACGACGTGGTCGAGCGGTTCTCCGGCCTCAAAAGGGCGGACCCGGACGCCCCGCCGCCGGTCTGCCGGGTGCGGGAGATGTTGGCCGGCGACCGGACGGCCGCGAACGTCGGCCCGGCGAACATGGCCCCGGCGATCTTCGCCAAGTCGAAGGGGTACGCCGCCGAGCGCGCCGCCCGTGGCCCGACGGTGGACGCCGAGCGCGAGGGGGAACTACTGGCGGTGACGGCGTGGTGCCGGGCCGACCCGGCGGCGCGGAAGGCAGCCTACGAGGCGGACCGGTTCGCTCTGCCCGACGACCGCAAGGGTCGGCCGATCACGGCCCAGTTCAGCGACGCGGACCGCGGCGCCGTGAAGATCAAGACGCTGATCGACACCCGCTGCCAGGCGTGCCACAAGGACCAGTCGCCGAGCCTGGGCACCTACGCTGACCTGGAGCCGTTGGTCACGCCTCCGCCGCGGGAGCTGATCGACGGCAAGTGGGAGCAGAGCACCAAGCAAATCTCCGTCGAGCGGCTGGCCCAGTCCACCCACGCCCACATGCTCAGCTTCGCCATGCTGTTCACCCTGACCGGGCTGACGTTCGCGTTCACCCGCTACCCGGGGTGGGCGCGGTGCGTCGTCGGGCCGCTGGTGCTGGTGGCGCAGGTGGCCGAGGTCGCCTGCTGGTGGCTGGCGCGGGTGCCGGGGTACGGGCCGTACTTCGCGCAGGCAATCGTCTTCGCCGGTGGGGTCGTCGGGTCGTTCCTCGGCCTCCAGGTCGTGCTGAGCCTGTTCGACATGTACGGCCGGGTCGGACGGACGGTGCTGGTGCTCCTGTTCCTGGCGGTGGCCGCGGGGTTCGCGGTCGTCGGCACGCGGGTGATCGAGCCGGCCCTGCGGGCGGAGCGCGAGGCGAAGGCGCAACCGGCGGAGCCAGCCCCGCACCCGGCGACCGAGACCGGCCCCCAGGTCGTGCCCACCCTATCGAAGCTGGAGCGGCTCATCATGGGGCCGACCGAGTCGCCGATGAACAGCGCCGAGAGCATGGCGGCGGCGTTCTTCCTCAAGGACGGCGAGGACTACCGGACGCTGATCCGGGAGCGGCCGAAGGCCGAAGTGGACGCCGAGCGCAACGGCGAGCGGTTGGCGGTCCGGGCGTGGATCCGCACCGACCCGGCGGCCCGCAAGGCAGCCTACAAGGCGGACAAGTTCGCGCTGCCGCGGGAGCTGGCCGACGGGCCGATCACCCCGGAGTTCCGCCATCCCGACAAGGCGGTGATGGTGAAGTCGATCCTCGACCGGCGCTGCGCCCGCTGCCACATGAAAGACGGCCCGGACGGCGCGGCAGACCACCCGCTGGAGACCTACGAGCAGATCGCCAAACAGATCGAGGCGAAGTGACCGCGAACTCATCTTGTTCCCTCCCCCCTTGGGGGGAGGGTTAGAGCATTTTCAGTTACTTTCTGGCGGGTCTTCTTTCTCCCTCCCCCCTTGGGGGGTAGGGCCGGGGTGGGGGGTAAAGGCGTCACCCGGACACGGGCATTGCCTCCGACGGGTGAAGCTGACCCCCCACCCTAACCCTCCCCCCAAGGGGGGAGGGAACCAGAGGGCCAGCCGCAACAATGAGACTGAAAATGCTCTAGCTACCCAAGGGGAGAGGGAAGTAAGAAATGCCGGGCCTCGAAGACTCGGCCCGACTTACGAGGTCGGCTCGAACTCCCACAGCTTGCACGCCAGGCTACCGTTGAAGAACGGCGTGGACCGTCGGACCCGATGTTTGACTTTTCGCGCCAGCCGGTCGTTCGCGGTGAACACCGCGAGCCGCCAGCCCGGCCAGTTCGCTGCGACCGCCTCGCCGATCGAGCGGTACAGCGGTTCCAACTCCTTCTCCTCGCCGAGCCGTTCGCCGTAGGGCGGGTTGCAGATCAGTAGCCCCGGCGGACCGGCCGGCGGGCGGGCCTGCTTCAACTCCAGCTTCTCGAACCGCAGCAGGTGGCCCACCCCGGCCGAGCGGGCGTTGCCGCGCGCGAACTCGACGGCGTCAGACCGTACATCGGACCCGCCAATGGGAGTGGGCAGAGCGGTCCGCACCCCGCGGCGGGCGTCGTCGCGGATCGCTGACCAGAGTCCCTTGTCGAAATCGAGCCAGCCGAAGAACCCGAACCACTTCCGCGTCAGCCCCGGCGGGCGGTCGAGCGCGATCCACGACCCTTCGACCGCGAACGTGCCCGACCCGCACATCGGGTCGTACAGCGGCTCGGTGCCGTCGTAGCCCAGGTACAAGAGCAACCCGGCGGCCAGCGCCTCGTTGAGCGGGGCGCGGGTCTGGACTGGGCGGTAGCCGCGCTTGTGCAAGGAACCCCACGAGCTGTCGAGGCTCAGGACAATGTGATCCCGAGCGACGTGCAGGTTAATGCCGACGCCGGGCCGCTCGGTGTCCACGCTCGGCCGGCGGCCGACCCGCTCGCGGAACTGGTCGCAGATCGCGTCTTTGACCCGCCGGGCGGCGTACTGCGAGTGGGTGATCTTCGAGTCGCGGACGTTGCAATCGACCGCCAGCGTGTGGTCCGGCGTCATGTACTCCGACCAGTCCACCGTGCGGACCGCGTCGTACAGCTCGTCCGTCGAGTGGACGGCCGCCTCCAGCACCGGTCGCAACACGCGAACCGCGGTCCGCAGCCAGAGGTTCGCCCGATAGACGAGGGCCGGACTTCCGTCGAACGCGACGCCGCCCCGGCCAGGGGCGACGCCGTCGGCGCCGAGGGCGGCGAGTTCCCGGGCCAGGATCGGCTCCAGGCCGCGGGCGCAGGTGGCGAAGTATCGGGTGGTCATTTCCCCGGGCCGGCCAGGACCAGGACGGCGATTACGCCGACGATGGCAAGCAGCAGGGCGAGCTTGAGCAGCTTCTCGACCAGCCAGACGGAGATCCCCTGTCCGACGCGGATGCCGACCGTCCGGGCATGGATGGCCGAGCAGATCGCCATGTGAACGGGCAGCGCCAGGAAGAACTGCACCAACCCCGCCTCCCAGAGCGGGTACTCGGACGCCTTGTACACCTCGATCAGGACGCCGCCGAAGATGCCGTCCACGACCGCCGGCACGACCAGCATCAGGAAGACGAGGCCGAACGTGCGGGCGACGCCCGGCTGCGGGACCTGACAGAGCGAGCAGGAGATGCGGAAGACCGCCACCTCGAAGCCGACGAACACGAACAGCACGAACCCGAGGCAGCAGAGAATGCCGAGAGCCTGGGCGCCGTTCACGTCAGAAGCCTCGACACCGCCGATGGAGTGAGCGTTCCCGTAAGCATACCATGCGGTTAGTGCCCGGGTTCCGCCGGGGCCGGGAACTGCTCGCACAGCTCGCGGACGCCGCCGCGGACCCGGGACAGCAGGTCGTCGTCGCCAGGCCGGGAGAGCACGTCGCAGACCCACCGGGCGATCTGTTTCATCTCCGGCTCCTTCATGCCGCGGGTGGTGATCGCCGGGGTGCCGATGCGGATGCCGGACGGGTCGAGCGGCTTGCGCGGGTCGTAGGGGATCATGTTCTTGTTGACCGTGATCCCGGCCGCGTCGAGCGTCTGCTCGGCGGACTTGCCGGTCAAGCCCTTCACCGTCACGTCCACCAGCATCAGGTGGTTGTCGGTGCCGCCGGAGATGATGCGGAACCCGGCCCGTGCCAACTCGTCGGCCAGCGTCTTCGCGTTGGCGATCACCTGGGCGCTGTAGGCCGCGAACTCCGGCTTGAGCGCTTCGCCGAAGGCGACGGCCTTGGCCGCGATGACGTGCATCAGTGGCCCGCCCTGCACACCGGGGAAGACGGCCGAGTCGATCGGCTTGGCCCAGTTCGCCTTGCACAGGATGAACCCGGCGCGGGGGCCGCGCAGGGTCTTGTGGTTAGTCGAGGTGACGAAGTCGGCGTGCGGCACCGGGTCCGGGTGCAGCTTCGACGCGACCAGCCCGGCGATGTGGGCCATGTCCACCATCAAGAGCGCTCCGACCTCGCGGGCGATCTCGGCGAACTTCGGGAAGTCGAACACCCGCGGGTAGGCGCTGGCCCCGGCGATGATGAGCTTCGGCTTGTGTTCGCGGGCCTGCCGCGCCACCTGGTCGAAGTCAATACGGTGGGTGTCCGGCGTGACGCCGTAACTGGCGACCTTGAAATACTTGCCGGAGAAGTTGAGCCGCATCCCGTGGGTCAGGTGGCCGCCGTGGGCGAGGTCCAGCCCGAGGATGGTGTCGCCGGGCTGGAGCGCCGCTAGATAGACCGCCATGTTCGCCTGCGCGCCGGAGTGCGGCTGGACGTTGACGTGATCGCTGCCGAAGAGTTTCTTGGCCCGGTCGATGGCGAGCCGCTCGGCCTCGTCCACGAACTCGCAGCCGCCGTAGTACCGCCGGCCGGGGTAGCCCTCGGCGTACTTGTTGGTCAGCACCGACCCCTGGGCGGCCAGCACCGCCGGGCTGGTGTAGTTCTCCGACGCGATCATCTCCAGCCCGTACCGCTGCCGGACGCGCTCCCCCTGGATCGCGTGGAACACCTCGGGGTCGGCCTGTTGTAGGATGTCCATAAGCAGCTCCAATGTAGTAGGCACACTCCGTGTGCCGTTCTTCGATGATCCGCGACGGCACACGGAGTGTGCCTACTACACTTCCACGCCGGCCGCCCGCAGATGTTCCACGAGCCGGCCTCGCACCTGGTAGCAGACGCCCTTCCACCCGTGCCGTTCGGCCGCCTCGACGTTCGCCGGCAGGTCGTCCACGAACAGACATTCCGAAGGATCGGCTTGAGCAAACCGCTGGCAGTAGGCGAAGTACTCCGGTTGCGGCTTCCGCGAACCCGCTTGGTGTGACGGACACAGGTGGTCGAAATGCCGCAGCACGTCCGCGAACTGCCGGGTGTAGTGGGCGAAGTGGGCGTCGTTGGTGTTGCTCGCCAGGACCAGCCGGTAGCGCGGCGTCAACCGCGGGATCAGGTCGCAGACCTCGTCGTTGCGCCAGAAGATGTCCACGAACGCGGCCAGGAACTCCTCGTCGGTGCAGGTCAGCCGACCGTTCCGCTTGACGAGCCGGATATACTCCGCGGTCGTGATCTTATTGACCTCGTAGTCGTCCTCGGCCGCGCCGCCGTACAGGACCAGGGCCAGTTCGACCGGCGGCCTGTCGGTGTAGCGGGCGAGCTTCGCGATCGCGCGCTGGTGATCGAAGAACGCGACGACGTTGCCGAAGTCGAGGAAGATCGTCTTCATTCTCTTCCCTGGGAGCGTGGCCGTCTCGGCCGCTCTTGCTATACGAGTCAGGGCGCTTGCGCGTCGTCGGAAGCCCCCGACCGTGACAGCAAGAGCGGCCGGGACGGCCGCGGTCCCAGGGAAGCATTCTACGATCGTTCAGCCGCCCGGCAGCGGGACGACGACCGCCTCGGATTCGGTGTGGCCCCGCTCCTTCGGGCCGCAGCCGAGGACGATGAACTTGCCGTCGGCGGTCAGGTCGAACGAGTAGATCGACCCGACCAGCAGCTCCTGCCCGGCGAGCAGCTTGCCGTCGGCGACCGACCAGACGGCCAGGTAGCCCTGGTTCCGCGGGGCGGTGCCCGCGGAAACCAGCCGCGACCCGTCCGGCGTGAACCGGACGCAGTGGACGAACCCCGGGTGCGACGGCGGCGGCAGGCCGGGGCCGGGCGGCGACAGCGACGGGTTCGGGAAGTCGCGGACGTGCCGACCGGTCTTCGCGTCCCAGAGCTTGACCGTGCGGTCGCTCGACCCGGAGGCGAGGTAGCGACCGTCGGGCGTGAACGCGAGCGCGAACACCTGGTCGATGTGCCCCGGCCGCGGGGACGCGCCAAGCACCGACCCGGCGGGGCCACCGACCAGGGCCGGCGCGGCGGCGACCAGCGTCGGGTCGGGCGGCAGCCGCTCGCTGCCGGGTTTGATCTCGCGGACGAGTTTCCCCGAGCCGGCGTCCCAGAACTTGATCGACCGGTCGTAGCTTCCAGTCACCAACTGCTCGCCATCGGGTGACCACGCGACGACGTAGATCGCGCTCGGCTGCGGCTGGGTGTGGGCGTTGATCGTCTTCGTCGCCTGCCCCTTGGCCACGTCCCAGATGCGCAGGATGCCGTCGTGGCAGCCGGTGGCCAGCCGCTTGCCGGACTTGTCGAACGCGACGGAATCGACGAGGTTCGGGTGTTGCAGGGTTTTCGTCGGCTGGTCGGACGCCGGCTTCCAGGCCCGCGCCTGCTTGTCGTCGGCGGCAGTGAGGAGGAGGCCGTCGCCAGAGTACGCGACCGACCGCACGGCCGCGGGGTGCGGGAAGTCCTGCACCGGCTTGCCGAACTCCGGCGGCAGCGGCTGACCCGGCTCGAACGCGACGCCCCACGAGACGGCCCGCTTGTCGGCGAGTGCCGCGGACAGGACGGCGTTGCTCGGATGGAACGCCAGTTCGCGGACCACCGCGGGGGACTTGAACCCGCCGACCACGGAGCCGTTGCCGAGGTTGAAGAGTGTCACCTGCCGGTCGGCGCCGTGGGCGACGGCGGCGAACTGGTTATTCTTCGACACCGCGACGGCGACGACCGGGGCTGTGGCTTCGAGCGTTCGTTCCTTCGCCCCACTGCCGGCGTTCCAGACCGCGACGCCCTTGGCCTTCCCGGCGGTCAGGACGTGCGACCCGTTGGCCGTGACGGCGAGTGCGACCCCGACCGCGGCCGGGTCGGACACCTGCTTGGCCGGCAGGCACGGCTTGCCGGCGGTCGGCTGAGGCGGCCAGAACTGGAGCATCCCGTCGGCCGACGCGGTGACGACCGCGTTCTGACTCACACCCAGGCCGGTGATCTCCGCGACCGCCGCGCCGACCACGGCGAGCGGTTCCCCCTTCGTCGCGCTCCAGTACCGCAACGTTCGGTCCTCGCCGACCGAGACGAGCGTTTGCCCGTTCGCCACGAAGGCAACCCCCGTGACCGCGCCGGTGTGGCCGGTCAGGGTCGGCCCCGCCTTCCCGTCGGCCGGCGACCAGAGCTTGATCGCCCCGTCCGCGGAAGCGATGGCCGCCGTCCGGCCGTCGGGCGCGACCGCCACCCGTGTCACTGCTGACGGACCGGCGAGCGACGCGGCCGGCTTCGCGGAGGGCAAGCTCCAGAGCTTGACGACGTTGTCCGACCCGCCGGACGCGAGCACGTCGCCGGCCGGGGAGAACGCGAGCGAGAGAACCTGGTTCTGGTGTCCGTTCTTGCCGCCCAGCGATCGGGCTTCCGCTCCGGTGGCCAAATCCCATAACTTGACGGTCCGGTCGAAGCTGCCGGTGGCGACGAACCGTCCGCCCGGAGCGACCGCGACGCTATAGATGGGGTCGGTGTGGCCCTTCAACGTCATGGACGGCCGGAACGGGTCGGCGGCCTGCACGACGAGCAAGCTACACGCCCCGAAAGCGAACGCGACCGAGGCGAGGAAACGGCGGATCGGCTGAGCGTCGGTCACGTCGGGACCTCCGAGGAGGAGGAGCGGGCGAGAGAGGGAAGTTTCGCACGGCCGGGCCGGACCGTCAACTCCCTGGGACCGCGGCCGTCCCGGCCGCTCATGTGACACGACAGGGAAAGCTCTCGGGATATTCGATCGGTTGCCGAGCGGTGGAGCAAGAGCGGCCGGGACGGCCGCGGTCCCAGGAGGAGCGATCGCTTGACGAACTCTTACGACCTGGTGAGTTCGACCACTCACCTCGTAACCGCCGCTTGGGCCGCTTACGCCACGCTGATCCTGGTCCGCCTCACCCGCGGGCACGGGCCGGGCCGGTGGGCCGTCGGGTTCTTCGGGCTGAGCATGGTGCTCCTCTACCTCGCCAGCGGCACGTTCCACGGCGCCCGGCTCTACACCCGGGAGACGGACCGGCTGTTCCAACGGCTCGACAAGTCGGCCATCTTCCTGCTGATCGCCGGGTCTTACGTGCCGGTGTTCGTCTACCTGCTCCGCGACCACTGGCGGCGGTGGGCGCTGGCGGCGATGCTCGGTATCGCGGCCGCCGGGATCGCGTCGCTGTGGCTGCTGCCCGATCTGCCGCACCCGCAACTCGTCGGCATCTACGCCGGGATGGGGGTAGTCGGCTTCATCACCGCGCCGAAGATCGTCGCGTCCGCCGGGTGGTCGGGGGTCGGGTGGATCGTCGCGGTGGCGGTGTGCTACCTCGGCGGGGCGGCCGTCGAGGTGTTGAAGTGGCCGGTCCTCGTCCCGGGCTGGGTGGGGCCGCACGAGGTGCTGCACGTCGCCGACATGCTCGGGACCGCCGCCATGTTTATCTTCGTCACCCGTCACGTCATCCGCCGACCGCCGCTGGCAGTCAAACGGCACGGTAGGCAACTCGCCTCCTGTGCGTAACCTCCGTCGCGCACGGTACATCTCATTCGCGGACGTTGACCGCGCCGATCGCAACGGGGCGGCGTGAAAGGTCGCGGTGTTTGGCACTGTATTTTCATCAAGTCCTGCCCAGCAGGTCACGGACGGCCGACTCAGGTCAGCGGTCGGGGTCCGCACTGCGGAGGGGAACCGGCACGCGCGGACCGGTCGTCACGGTGGTGTCATGATGGGTTCCAACTCTTACGATATCGTCAGCTCCTCCAGCCACTTCGCCACCGCCGTCTGGGCGGCGTTCGCCACCCTGGTCCTCCTGAGGCTGACCAAAGGGCACGGCGTTGGCCGCTGGGCCATCGGCGCCTTCGGGCTGAGCATGGTCCTGCTGTACTCGGCCAGCGCCCTATTCCACGGCTGGCGGTACGCCACGTTCGAGGAGCGGCTGCTGTTCCAGAAGATCGACAAGTCGGCGGTGTTCCTGATGATCGCCGGGTCCTACGTCCCAGTTGTGGTGTACCTCCTCCAGGGTCGGTGGCGGCGGTGGACTCTCGCGGCCGTGGCCGGCACGACGGCGTTCGGTATCGGCGTGCTCTGGCTCGCCCCGGCGCTCCCGTACAAGGTGCTGATCGGCGTCTACGTCCTGCTCGGGCTGAGCGGCCTCGCTCCCATCCGGCAGTACGCGGCCGTCGCCGGCTGGCACAACGCCAGGTGGGCGGTCGGCATCATCAGCCCGTACCTCGGCGGGGCGACCGTCGAGGTGCTCCAGACGCCGGTGCTGATCCCCGGCTGGTTCGGGCCGCACGAGCTGATGCACTTCGCCGACACCCTCGGCACCCTCGTGTACTTCGCGTTCCTGCTGAAGGTGCTGATCCGCCGACCGCCGCTGTGCGAAAACCCGACCGCCGAGCCGGAGCCGGCCTGGGAGCCGGCCGCCCCGGACCTGACGCGGAGCGGGTTCGTACCGGCCGGGACGTAGTTCGTCAGCTCTCGCGTCATCTCGCGCTTCCAGTCGGCCGCCCGGCGTGCTAGACTCGTTTTACCTGCCGGACTTCCCTCCCGCCATCCCCGCGCTCCTCCTGGGGACCGTTGACATGCGATTCCTCTCCTCCGCGGCCCTGCTGGGTCTGGTCTCCGTCGCGTCGGCCGCCGAACCGACCGTGTCCGGTCTGACCGCCTTCCCGCCCACCCTGACCATCCGCGGCGCCGACGACGCCCCGCAACTCCTGGTCACGGGCCAGGCGAAGGGCGGCCGACAACTCGACCTGACCGGTTCCGCGACCTACGCCGTGTCGGACCCGGCCGTCGCCCGGGTCGATCCGAGCGGCCGGGTCTACCCGCTTGCCAACGGGTCCGCGGCGATCACCGCGACCGCGGCCGGCCAGACGATCACTGTGCCGGTGACGGTCCGCGGCGCGGAGGCGGCGCGGCCGATCAACTTTGCCAACCAGGTCGAGCCGGTGCTGACCAAGCTCGGCTGCAACTCCGGCGGCTGCCACGGGAAGATCGCCGGGCAGAACGGCTTCCGCCTGTCCCTGCTCGGGTTCGACCCCGAACTCGATTACATGACCCTGGTCAAGGAGTCCCGCGGCCGGCGGCTCTTCCCAGCGGCGCCGGACCAGTCGCTGTTCCTCCAGAAGGCGGCCGGCGTCATCCCCCACGGCGGCGGCAAGAAGACCGATGTCGGGTCCGAGGAGTACAAGCTGCTCCGTCGGTGGATCGCCACCGGTATGCCCTACGGCAGCGACGCCGACCCGACGATCACGAAGGTGACGGTCTACCCCGACGCCCGGGTGATCGACCGCCAGGGCCGCCAGCAACTCGTCGTCCACGCGCACTACTCCGATGGCTCCGTCGAGGACGTGACGCGCCGGGCGAAGTACGAGAGCAACGAGACCGAGGTCGCCACCGTCGGCGAGTCCGGGCTGGTGCAGACGCTCTCGATGACCGGCCAGGCGGCGGTGATGGTCCGGTTCTCGGGGGTGGTGACGGTGTTCCGCGCCGTCGTGCCGCGGCCCGGCCCCGCGCCGCGGTTCGCGTTCGCACCGCGGACGGTCGTGGACGTGCACGCCGCGAAGAAGTGGACGCAACTGGGCATCGCCCCGTCGGCCCTCTGCACCGACGAGCAGTTCGTCCGCCGGGCGTACCTCGACGTCACCGGCACGCTGCCGACCGCACAGGAGGTGGCGAAGTTCGCCGCGGACGGCGACCCGGCCAAGCGCGACAAGCTGATCGACCGGCTGGTGGAGACGCCGGGATACGCCTACCTGTTCGCCAACAAGTGGGCGGACGTGCTGCGGGTGAAACGCCACAACCAGCCGGACCGGGCGCCGGGGACGTTCGCATTCCACAACTGGATCAGGGAGGCGATCGCCGCCGACAAACCTTACGATGAGTTCGTGCGCGCCATTGTCTGCGCCACCGGCGACGAGACCAAGTCGCCGCCGACGGTGTGGTTCCGGGAGGTGACGACCCCCGAGCAGTTCGTGGACGACGTGACCCAGGTGTTCCTCGGCCAGCGGCTGGCGTGCGCCAACTGCCACCACCACCCCTACGAGAAGTGGTCGCAGGACGACTACTGGGGGCTGGCCGCCTTCTACGGCCGGGTCGGCCGCAAGCAGAACCCCGTCCCCGGCCAGGTCGGCGGCCGGCGGAGCCAGGAGTTGGTGATCTTCACCCGGCCGTCCGGCAGCGTCACCAACAAGCGGAGCAAGAAGACGGCGCCGCTCAAGCCGCTCGGCGCCGACCCGATGGAGGTCGCGGCCGGGGACGACCCGCGGGCCGCGCTGGCCGACTGGATGACCGACCCGAAGAACCCGTTCTTCGCGCGGGCCGTGGCCAACCGGTACTGGGCGCACTTCTTCGGCCGCGGCATCGTGGAGCCGCTCGACGACATGCGCGTGACCAACCCGCCGTCGAACCCCGAACTGCTCGACGCCCTGGCGAAAGACTTGATCGACAACGGGTACAGCCTGAAGTCGCTGGTCAAGACGATCTGCAAGAGCCGGACGTACCAGCTCGCCGCGACGCCCAACGAGTTCAACGCGGCGGACAAGCAGTCGTTCGCCCGGTACTACCCGAAGCGGCTGCCGGCGGAGGTCGTCTTCGACGCCGTCTGCCGGCTGACGGACAGCCCGGCGAACTTCGCTGGCCTGCCGCGGGACCGCAACGCCCCGCGGCGGGCGCTGATGCTGCCGGACGAGTCGTTCCAGTCGTACTTCCTGGACGTGCTGGGCCGGCCGCAGCGGGTCAGCGCGTGCGAGTGCGAGCGGGTCAACGAGGCCAGCCTCGCCATGACACTGCACCTGCTGAACTCGCAGGAGGTGCAGGACCGGATCAGCCGCCCCGGCGGGCTGGCCGACCGGTTGGCCCGCGATCCCCGCCCCGACGACGAGAAGCTGACCGAGTTGTTCCTGGCGGCCGTCGCCGAGCGGCCGACCGTGGACCAGTTGGCGTTGGCCCGGCAGCACCTTGCCAAGCACGGGAAGGACAAGAAGGTCGCCTACGAGAACTTCATCTGGGCGCTCATCAACAGCAAGGCGTTCCTGTTCAACCAGTGACGCCGGACGCCGGATGTGGTGCCGGATCGCGCTGTTTTCTTCTCCCCGCTCCCCAGCGGGTACTGTGTTGAATACCTCGTCGCGGGCGGCCCTGTCATCAGCCCGAAGGGCTGGGAGTTCTCAGCCCAGGGCGCAGCCCTGGGGAGAGGCC
>DASSAT010000495.1:0-10628 GCA_035699305.1 Fimbriiglobus sp.
CGCGAGCCGAACGCGATTGGGCAACGCCCTGGGGACGCGGATACCGGCTCCGAGCCCTGAAAGGGCGGGACAGCGTGGCCGTGTGTCGCCCTTTCAGGGCTGCGGAGTCGGCCTCCTCCCCAGGGCGTTGCCCTGGGCTGAGAACTCCCAGCCCTTCGGGCTGAAGACAGGGCCACCCGACGACGAGGTTTTCAACAGAGCACTCTGACCTCTGACCTCTCCTACCTGCGCGGAGCAACATTTGTTATCGTAAACCGGGGCGTGGCGGCGCGGCACCGGTGGTCCGCGCGGGGGACGGACCGTCCGGCGGCGAGGTCGGCATGCGGATCGGCGTGGTCAGCGACACTCACGACCGCCTGGAGGCGGTGGCCGAGGCGGTCCGGCTGCTCGCCGAGCAGCGGGTCGAGCTGGTCCTCCACTGCGGCGACATCGAGTCCGTCGAGACGGTGCGCGCGTTCCAGCTCCTGCCGACCCACTTCGTCTTCGGCAACTGGGACCGGGACAAGGCCAAGCTGACCGCCGCCATCAAGGCGATCGGCGGCACCGCTCACGACGGGTTCGGCGCGCTGGAGCTGGCCGGCAAGCGGGTCGCCTGGGTGCACAGCCACGAGCGGCACCAGCTCTACCAGCTCGAACACTGCGACTACTTCGACTACGTCTTCTACGGCCACACGCACGTCCGGGAGCAGCACCGCACCGGCAAGACGCTGGTGGCCAACCCCGGGGCGCTGTTCCGGGCCAACCCGAAGACGTGCATCGTGCTCGACCTGGCGACCGGCGCGCTCAAGCCGATCATCGTCAGCGCCCGCTCGGCGGAGTCGTCGCACGCCCACCCCGCGATCGGCGGCCCCGGCGACAGCTCACACGCGGTACCGCCGATCGGTTAGTCGGTCTTGATTCGCCTCCATGCCACGGGTATCGCCTCGCCCACGGCAGACTGCCGCAAACCGCGGTTGACACCTCCGCCGGGATCGGGCACCATTTCGGCCCGTCCGGGTGCTCCGTTTCGCCCCCCGGACGATTCGAGCCGATCCGTTACGGAGGGTGGTTATGTCCCGCATCTCGCTCCTGGCCCCGGTCCTCGCCTGTGGGGTCGCCCTGGCCGGCCCGGTCTCGGGGGCCAGGGCCGGGCTGCTCCCGGTCAGCGTTACCGTCAACCCGGAGGCCGACAAGTTCCGCTGGACGTACGCCATCGTCCTGCCGACCGACGCCATGATCCGGGCCGGCGACTACTTCACCATCTACGACTTCGCCGGGCTGGTCGCCGGCAGCGAGAGCCAGCCGACCGACTGGGCGTTCTCGGTCGCCAAGTCCGGCGGCGTCCCGCCGGGCGTGGACCCGAAGGACGACCCCGGCCAGGACAACCTGTCCTGGGCGTACACCGGGCCGACCATCCCGTCCGGGCAGATCGGGCTGGGGAACTTCTGGGCGGTCTCCGACTTTGGCACCGCGACCGAGTCGGTGTTCACCGCCCGGACGCACCGGACGTCCGACGGGCTGGTCGATACCAACATTACCCCGACGACCGTGCCGGTGCCGACGGCCAGCCCGCCGCCGGGGGTGGCGGAGCCGGCCACGCTGGTCCTGGCCGGACTAGGGCTGCCGCTGGTCGGGCTGGTCCGCCGGCGGCGGCGGAAATGAGCCACGGGGGGCGCGCAACCACCTGAGGTTGACACCCCCGGCGGGCCGGCCTATCTTGCCGGCCCTGTTGACGACACGGGTCCCGCCGAGCGACGGAGAGGGAAGAGGCGGGCCCCGGGTCAGGACAGGCGGATCGGGCCTTCACCCGACCGCCGTGCCCGCGCCCAGGGTAGTCGCCTTTCTGCACGGAGGGATGACCGGATGATTCGTCGGACCTGGATCACACGTCTGTTCGCGGCCGCGGTGGCCGCTGTCGCCGTCGGATCGCAAGCCCAGGCCGGGCTGCTGCCAGTCAGCGTGACGATCACCCCGGAAGGCGAGAACTTCCGGTGGACCTACGCGATCGTGCTGCCGACCGACATGAAGCTCCAGTCGGGCAACTACTTCACCATCTACGACTTCAACGGGTACCAGCCCGGCGGGGAGTCGGCCCCGGAGGGGTGGGTGTGGACGGTCAACAAGACCGGATCGACTCCTGGTCTCCTGGAGCCGGACGACGACCCCAACCAGGACAACCTGACCTTCACCTACACCGGGCCGACCGTCCCGAGCGGCCAGATCGGGCTGGGGAACTTCTGGGCGATCTCGAAGTACGACGAGACCAAGGAGGACTTCTTCACCGCCGAGACCAACCGCAGCTCGGACGGGCTGGTGGACCGGAACATCACCACCTCCTTGATCCCGACCGGCGACCCGACCCTGCCGCCACCGTCCGGGGTGCCGGAGCCGGCCACCCTGGCCCTGGCCGGGCTGGGCCTGCCGCTGATCGGGCTGGCCCGGCGGATGCGCCGCGGTAAGTAAGTTAACCGACCGGATTCGCCCAGGCAGCCCACGGACCACGGTCCGTGGGCTTTCTTCGTTCGTTACATGCGCGTCTCTTGCTCCCGGTTCGCGCCGCGGGATACGATGCACGGATCGACCCACCCCGCCCGCGGGACAGGAGCCCGGCCGTGACCGGACTGGTACATCTCGCCGCGCTGGTCGCGTGCGCCGCCCCGGCCGACCCGACCCCCGAGCAGCTGGTCCGGGACCTCGGCAGCCCGCTGTTCGCCGCCCGCGAGCGGGCGACCCGCGAACTGTGGCGGCTCGGCGAGAAGGCTCGGCCGGCCCTGACCGCGGCGCTCAAAAGCCCCGACGCCGAGGTGGCCCGGCGGGCGAAGGACATCCTCGACAAGTTCGACTCGGGCGTCCTCCCCGACACCCCGGCCGACGTGCTCAAGCAGATCCGCGAGTTCCGCAGCAACATCCCCGAGAAGCAACTCGCCGCCGTCTCCGCGCTGCTGGAACTTGGCGAGCCAGCGATCCCGGCCCTGCGGGCGCTGCTGGCGAAGGACCTACCGCCGGCGAACCGGGCCGCGGTGTTCGACCACCTCGCCTGGTCGCTGCGGCGCGAGGTGCCGGAGCTGCTCGTCGCGGGCAAGCCGGACCGGGCCGAGGCGCTGCTGGCGCTGAACGCACTCGGCCCGTCGGACGAGGGGTTGATCGACTACGCGGTGTTCCTGCACCTGCGCGGGCGGGCCGGGCCGGCGGCGCGGGAGCTGGAGAAGGTGAAGGCGGCCAGCGGCCCGGCTGGCGAGGCGGCGGCCAAGGCGCTGGTGTTCGTCTACCGGGCGGCCGGCGAGGCGGACAAGGCGAAGGCCGCGGCGAAGGAGTTGGACGCGGCCGGCAAGCTGACCCCGGCGGACGGCCGCGGTTGGCCGACGGCGAACCTGTACGAGTCGTTGCTGGAAGACCTCGGCGGCTGGACCGAGTTGGTCGATCGCCCGGCCCCCCAACCCAACAGCGCCGACGGGCTGAAGATCTTCCGCCTCCGCATGGCCGGCCGCACGAAGGAGGCGGACGAGCTGATCGACCGGCAGAAGGACGCCGACCTCGGCGGCCAGTCCCGGGGCGACGGGCTGGACGAGGCGACCCTGGCCCTGATGCTCAACGGCCACCCGCTGGACGGGATCGACCGGCTGACGGCCCGGCACAACGCCCCGCACATACTGGCCGACATGCTGGCCGCGCGCCTCCAGTTCCAGGACGCGCTGGACCTCGTCGCCGCCGAGAAGTTCGACGCGGCGTCCGGGCTGGACGCCGGCCGCCTGCGGCAGCTCTACGCCACCCGCAAGGGCCGGCTGCTGGCGCAACTGGGCGAGCGCGACGCCGCCGCGCAGGTGTTCACCCAGGTCGCGGAGCGGATCACCGCCGGCGACGGGGCCGTCCTGTACCCGCTCGTCCGGGCCGAGGTCCGCGGCGGCCGGTACGACCTGGCGTGCGAACACCTCGGCCGGGCGCTGGCCTTCGAGGAGAAGAGCGGCGGTCGGCGCGGCCCCGGCGCCTCGCAGGACCCGTTCGAGGTGCTCTTCGAGGCCGACGCCGACGCGGCCCATTACTGGTGGCGGGTGCTCCGGCGGGCGAAGCCGGCCGACGAACTCCCGGGGGCAACCATGCGGCGGGTGCGGGCGCTCCTGACCGGCACCGCGGCCAAGCCCGACCTGGACCACGCGCTCAAGGCCGCGAACCGGGAGACGCCGTCGCCGGAGTCGCCCGAGGGGCAGACGCGGGCGCTGGCGCTGGCCGCCGCTTACCGCGCCGCGGGGAAGCCAGACATCGCGATCGCGGCGCTGGCCGAGGCCGCCGACCGGCTGGCGAAGGCGGCCGACGGCGAGGCGGCGCGGTCCGCCGGGCAGGCGGCGGCCGGCAGCCGGGGGTGGGTGTTCGGGATCGACGAGCGGTTCCGGTTCTGGGTCGAACTGGGCGACCTGCTGACCGAGCAGGGCCGGCACAAGGACGCGGCCGACCGGCTGGAGCAGGGCTGGCGGCTGACACCCGAGAACCCGGTGTTGCTGTACCTGTCCGGCCGGGCGCTCCAGAGGGCCGGCGACGAGAAGGAGGGCCGCCGACGGACGGAGTTGGCCCACTGGGTCGCGCTGGGCAACGCCCGGCTGCGCGGGCGGTTCCTGGAGGAGTTGATCCGCCGCGGGCAGGCGTCCGACGCTGGGCGCGAGCGCAGCCTGGCCCGCGAGGCGGGGTGGGTGGCAGAGGTGTACATCGGCAACGTTTGGAACCAGGTGGCCCGCGCGTCGGTCGTGGTGAAGGACTACGCCGCCGCGGCCGCGGCCCACCGGCGGGCGATCCACTACCTGCTCCGCAACTTCGGGGTCGGCTACGTCGAGGGGGCCGCTTACCTGACGGTGCCGCAGGGCGCCCGCGGGTACGCCGCCCGCAGCCTGCTGGCCGCCGGCAAGGCGGACGAGGCGGTCGCGCGGGCGAAGGAGTGCCTGGCGGTGATGCCCGGTCACTCGGAGCTGGTCATCGCGATGGTCCCGGGGTTGGACCGCCTCGGCCGCAAGAAGGAGGCGGACGAGCTGTTCAAGCTGGTGTGGGACGCCTACGGGGCGGTGGTCCAGAAGTACCCGAACAGCGGGTGGGCGCACTACTCCGCTGCATGGGTTGCGGCCGGCTGTCGGCGGGAGCTGGACGCGGCGCTGGCCCACGCGAAGAAGGCGGTGGAGTTGGACCCGGAGCTGAAGGCGCACAAGGAGGCGCTGGCCGAGGTCCACTTCCGCCGCGGCGAGCGCGATCGGGCGGTCGAGCTAATGAAGGAGCTGGCCGCCGCCGATCACCGCAATTACCATTACAAGCGGCAACTCGACCGCTACCGGACCGGCGACGTGACCAGCCCGCTGCCCGACGCGGACGACGATTGATGGGCGGTTGCTCTGTCGAAATGCTAATGATGTGACGGTCCTGTCTTCAGCCCGAAGGGCTGGGAGTCCTCAGCCCAGGGCGCAGCCCTGGGGACGCGGCCCCCGGTTTCGAGCCCTGAAAGGGCGGGACAATGTAGCCGTGTGTCGCCCTTTCAGGGCTACCGGAGCGGTTGGTCTCCTCCCAGGGCTGCGCCCTGGGCTGAGGACTCCCAGCCCTTCGGGCTGAAGACAGGACCGTCACATCACGAGCATTTCGACTGGGCAATGGGCGGTCACTTCACCTCGACGACGTTGACGTCCGACCCGCCGTCGCGGGTGGAGACGAACGCCAGCCGCTTGCCGTCCGGCGACCACGCGGGGGAGGTGTCCCGCGCGGGGTGGGCGGTCAGGTTCCGTAGCCCAGTGCCGTCGGCGTTGACCAGCCATACGTCGTAATCGCTGGTCCGGTTGGAGACGAACGCGATCCGCTTGCCGTCGGGCGACCACGCCGGCCAGGCGTCGAGGTGGTCGCCGTCGGTCAGCTTCTTCGCCCCGGTCCCGTCGGCACGCATCACGAACAGCTTCTGCCGACCGGTCCGCGCGCTGGTGAACGCGATCCGCTTGCCGTCGGGCGACCACGCCGGGTGCAGGTCGGCGGCAACCTCGCTGGTCAGGCGCTTGATGTCTTTGCCGTCCGCGCCGACGGTGTACAGTTCCTGGTTGCCGTCCCGGGTGGACACCCACAAGACGCGCTTGCCGTCCGGCGACCAACGCGGCGACTCCTCGAACGCCTTGTGCGGGACCAACTCCTTGTCGTCCGACCCGTCGGCGGCGCAGGTGCGGATGGACAGCTTGCCGTCGGTCCCTTCGAACTTGTCGTTGACGTAGACGATCCGCGCGCCGTCCGGCGACCAGTGGCCGTCGAAGTGCGGCATGTCGAGGGCGGGGAGTAGCCGCTTCAGATCGGACCCGTCAGCATTCACCGTCCAGAGGGCCATCTTCCCCTGGTGGATGCGGGTCATCAGCAGCCGCTTGCCGTCCGGCGACCACTGGAGGTGCTGCTTGAACGAGCCGTCGGTGGTGATCCGCACGGGATCGGCCGCGGAAGAAGAACGAACCACAGAGTCACAGAGGACACAGAGGGAAGAAACACAGAGGAAGAGAGAAACAGGGTTTGAAGACAGAAGAGGGGGCATCATCCGGTCGGCGGCCCACAACCCTGTGTTCCTCTCTGTGTTTCTTCCCTCTGTGTCCTCTGTGACTCTGTGGTTCGTTCTCTTCAAAACAACTCCTCGATGACGCGGCCGGCGGGGGTGAGGCCCATGCCGGTGATGTGCTCGCTGGTCAGGCCGATGGCGTGGTGGACGGTGGCGCACAGGTCACCCGGCGACAGCGGGGTGTCGGCCGGCTTCGTCGCCCGGGAGTCGCTGGTGCCGACCACCCGGCCGCCGACCACACCGCCGCCGGCCAGGAGTGCGCTGTAGCAGTGCGGCCAGTGCTCGCGGCCGGCCTTGGTGTTGACCTTCGGCTCGCGGCCGAACTCGCCGAACGCCAGCACCAGCGTGGACGCCAGCAGGCCCCTCTGGTGGAGGTCGGTCAGCAGCGCCGTCACCGCCTGGTCGAACCAGGGGGCGTGGCGGTCCTGCATGATCTGGAAGTTGCGGTAGTGGTGGTCCCAGCCGCCGTCGCCGGCGTCCTCCTCGGCCTCGACGTGGTCGCTCCAGTTCACCTGCACGAACGGCACCCCGGACTCGACCAGCCGTCGGGCGAGCAGACACGATTGCCCGAACCGCGTCCGGCCGTACTCGTCGGCCAGCTTCGCCGGCTCCAGCGACAGGTCGAACATCTGCCGTGCCGACGGCGAGGTGAGCATGGCGAACGCCCGCGCCCGATAGTCGTCCAGGGCGTTCGCCCGGTGGGCGTCGGCCAACCGCTGCTCAGCGCGGGCCAGCGCGTGCATGAGCGCTTGCCGGTCGGTCAGCCGCTCGGGGGTCAGCTCCGCGGCGAGTTGCAGGGCCGGCACCTTGGTCCCCGTGACCGGGTCGTACTCCAGCCGGAACGGGTCGTACATCGCCCCGAGCGGGCCGCCGCCCTCGCCGACGATCGCCTTGTGCCCCTGGTGCAGCCGGCCGCCGACGACCAGGAACGGCGGCAGGTCGGACGGGACGGTCCCGCCGGCGAGGATCGCCCGGCCCTTGGCGACGACCGCGCCGGTGGCCGGCCGCGGCGTGCCGGGGAGCGGCTTGCCGTCCAGGCCGGTGCCGCCGGCCGGGCTGCCGGTCAGACCGACGGTGCCGGCGATGCCGTGGTCGTTCGACGGGGTGACGAGGGTGCGGATCAGGGCGAGCTTGTCGGAGGCGCCGGCCAGCTTCGGGAAGAGTTCGGTGAACCGCACGCCCGGGATGCGGGTCGGGACGGTGGCGAACGGCCCGCGGTATTCGAGGGGCGCGTCCGGCTTCGGGTCGAAGGTGTCGAGCTGGCTCGGCCCGCCCCACAGCCACAGGAGGATGACCGCCTTGGCCGACCCCGGGTTGCGGCCGCTGGTTTCGCCGGCGCGCAGCAGGTCGGCCAGCGACAGCCCGAGGACGGAACTGGCCCCGACCTGGAGGAACGATCGGCGGTTGAGGGTCTGGCAGGTCCGCTGTTGCTGGCGGCCGACGAGCAGCATGGGGAAAGCTCCGATCGGGTGGAGTAACCCGATTGTCTATGGTATCCTGTCGTGGGGCAAGAGGGTACGAGGGAGGTCTATGCGACGCGCGGTGATCACGATCCGAATTCGACCACTCGCTTACCTCCGGACGATGGCCAACCTGTTTTGGTCCGCAATCCGACATCCGCTGTCCGAGACCGCCATCGATCTCAGCACCGGCCGCGTCTTGTATCGCAGGGGATAATCCGTGCTGTGACGTATCTCGGAGGACGGCTCATGTCCGCGGTTGTGGAAGCTCCTCGTGATCTGGTGGAATCGCTCGCCGATATGCGCTTCCCACCGAAGGCGGACGCCCGACTCCGACAGTTGATGGACCGGAACACCGAGGGGCAACTCACCCCAGGCGAACGGGACGAGTTGGAAGCGCTTGCCGAACTCAGCGAAACGATGGCCCTGTTCCGGGTACGGGCGCTGCGGCTACTCGGGCGGTCGCCAACGTGAGCCTGTCCTGGGCTGAGGTCACTCGTCAAGTCGTGGTCCGCGCCGCCGACCGGTGCGAATACTGCCGGATGCACCAGTCGCTCCAGGGAGCAACCTTCCACATTGAACACATCATACCGAGTTCGGAAGGCGGGTCCGACGACCCTGCCAACCTCTGCCTCGCGTGCCCGAGTTGCAACCTCCACAAGTCGAACCGGATCACGGTCATCGACCCGGACACCGGCCAGACCGTCCCGCTGTTTAACCCACGATCACTGGACTGGGGCGATCACTTCGTCTGGAACGGCACCCGGCTCGTGGGCATCACCGCGGTCGGGCGAGCGACCGTTGCCGCGCTCGATCTGAACGCCCCGCGACGGCTCCTGATCCGCGAGGCCGAGTCGGTGTTCGACCTATTCCCACCTGACAAGCCTACACCTGGTTAGGGTTCCGATCCCGGCAGCACCACATACGCGATTACCGTCGGCGGCTTGCCGTTCGCCGCGGGGGCGACCTCGACCGTCCGTACCGCCTCCATCGGGACCGGCTGCTCGTACCGGTCTCGGAACTCAGCCATCGCGCACCACGGCAGGACCGGCCGTCCCCGCGTCAGTCCCAGGTTCCACGCCACCACCACCGGGCCGGACCCCAGCTCGACCGGGTACAGCGGCTCCGCGGTGCAGCAGACCGTGGCGCTCGGCAGCTTCAACAGCAGGTTGCCGCCGACCTCCCGTTCGGGGGTCAGGATCACCGGCCGGTCACCGACCTCGGCCTTGATGCGACGGGCCAACTCGTCGAACGACAGCCGCAGCGGGTACAGCCCCCGCGGCTGGTCGGCGTACACCGTCACCTGCACCGCCCGCGCGGCGGTGTACGCGACCGCGAACAACGCCAGCAGCACCGCGAACGCGCGCGCCCGGCTGGGTCGGACCGAGGCGGGGTCGATGCCGGCGAACAGCCACAGCGGGAAGACCACCAGGAACGGTTGCAGCCAGCGCTCGTGGAAGCGGCTCACCCCGAGCAGGTAAATCTGCGCGAACACGACCACCACGACCAGCACGAAGAACCGGCCCAACATCGTCCGGGCCACGGCGCGGTCCGGGTCCGGGTCGGAGCGCCCGCGGGGGAAGAACAGGGCCACCAGCCCGGCGACTGGCACCGCCATGATGACCCCGGCGCTGACCGCGTCCCACGTCCCGCGGCCGACCCGCGCCAGGTAACTCGCGTACTGCGCCCCGGTCCGGTGGGTCTTCGTCTGGAGCACCTGCCGGATCGCCTCCCGGTTCTCCGCCACCCAGAGCGCGTGCGGCAGCACGATCAGCCCGCACACCGCCCCCGCCAGCAGCATCCGCGCGTCCAGCAGCCGCCGGCGGATCGGGCCGACCGTCAGCCCGGCCGCGATCAGCGCCGCGGCGAACCAGACGTAGTTGTACTTCGAGAGCACCCCCGCCCCGCACGCCGCCCCGAACAGCAGGTAGTCGAGCGTCCGCCCGTCCCGCGCCAGCCGCAGGAACGTGAACAGCGTCGCCAGGCAGACGACCAGCAGCAGGTTCGTGTGCGTCAGGTACACCAGCGCGTGCCAGCTCAGGTTCGGGATCAAGAGTACCGAGTACCCGGCAAGCAGCGCCAGGTGCTTGTCCCGGCAGAGGAGGCGCGCGTTGTGATACAGGAGTACGCACCCGGCGAAGAGGACGGCGGTCCGCACCGCGGTCAGGGCGACCTCGCCGACCCCGAACGCCGCGAACGCCAGTTCGCACAGCCAGGAGTAGAGCGGCCCCTGGTCGCTGTAGCCCCAGGCGAGGTGCTGGGTGTAGAGGATCAGGTCGGCGTCGTCCGGCTCGACGCTGCCGGCGTAGGCCATCCGCAGGGCGAAGTGAATTGCCAGGACCGCCGCGACCGGAAGGACCAACCGCGTGAGGACGAACCCGACCGCCGGCCGGTCGATCACCAGGTCCGGCTGAGCCGCCTGCCAGAGTTGCCGCCATCCAAGCCGCATCGCCCGCCCTCCCGTCCGTGGGATCGCGCGGCGACGTTACCAAAATGGGGCGGCCGTGGAAATGTCAACGCTTGTAGGCGCTGCTTCCCCTGGGAGCGCGGCCGTCTCGGCCGCTCTTGCTACGCGGGACAGGGAGTTGGGGGTGTCGGTAGAGATCCCCGTCGCGCACGACAAGAGCGGCCGAGAC
>DASSAT010000496.1:0-5631 GCA_035699305.1 Fimbriiglobus sp.
GCCCGCTCCAGGGTGGCGAACGGCTGCGCCGCGGTGCCCGCAGCGGAGTCGTTCCCGCCCGGCGCGACGTGCAACTCGATCCCGAGCGCCGCTTCCTGCCCCGTGGCGACGCAGGGAGTAAACTGCATCCCGGCGAGAACCAGACCGAGACAGCAGTGGCTTCTCATGGCGATGACCACTTCCTTTCAAATTGCACCATAGGCACGTGACACGGAATGTTTCTGGCAACGGGCTGCATCGGCGTACCCGAACGGCCTGAGGCTTTGCCGGACGAGCCGATGGGGACGCTGGGCTACGGCGCCTTGCCCGGTGGGGTAACGTCCCGCACGCGCCCCTCGATACTCGCCGTGACGATCCCCAGGTTTGCGGCGTGCCCATACAAGGCCAGGGTCAACGGGGTGGCAGTAGGGGTGTAATCCAGGTTCCGAAAGAGGCCCGCCAGTCTGAAGGTCGGGTACTCCCGTGCCGGTCATATCGTCGATATCGGACAGCGGGCCGCGGATCGACTTCGGCGGGTCGAACTTCGCTTTATTCGGCTGGGCGGCTTCCCACGCCTCCTTCGTCGCCTTCTCGGCCTTGTGCGTGAGGACGTGAGCACCGACCATCCCGCCGATCACGATGTCCGGTAGCTTGTCGCCGTTCACGTCCGCGACGCTCACCTGCCGACCGATCCCCGCCACGCCGTCCAGCTTGTACGGCACCCACTCGACCCCCGCCTTGGTGCGGGTCAGCCGGAACCAGTAGACCACCGCGCCGGCGTCCCACATCGGGCTGCGCCTGTGGTGCGAATAGTAGGTCTTCCCGGTCACGATGTCCTTCAGCCCGTCCCCGTCCAGGTCGGCGAGGGCAACGGAGTGCAACTCGCTGAATACGACGCCGAACGGGTTGTCGGCCGGTTTGTCCCCCATGATGAGCTGCTTCCGGAAGACCGGCTTCCCGTCGGTCTTCGTCTGCTTGTACCAGGCGAGGCCGAAGTCGTGTGCGGCGAGGCTGGTGATCACGTCGTTCAGTCCGTCGCCGTCCACGTCGTACACGTGCATCTCCGCCCCGCCGTAGGAGTCCGTGAACTTCACCGGATGGAACTCCCATCGCACCGTGTCCGCCTTCGCCTCCGGCTGCTCGAACCACCCAGAGGAGATGAGGATGTCCGGCCGCCCGTCGCCGTTCACGTCGCCGACGCCGAGGCCGTGGCCGAACGGCTTGGGCGCCTCCATCACCGAGACGGTGTGGAACGTCCACGGCGCGAACCCCTTCCCCGGATTGAACGAGGCGTACCCGAATTTGCCGTCCGACGTGCAGACCAGTTCCGGCTGGTCGCTCCCGATGACGTTCACGAACTGCGGCGACTCGTTGCTGACCGACTTGAGTACCTCGTGCCGCTTCCACGGCTTGCCGAACCCGTCCTTCCCGGGGTTCTCGTACACATAGGCTGGCTTGCCCGGGAAGCCGACGGTGAGCACGTCGCTCCGCCCGTCGCCGTTGAAGTCGTACACCCAACAGAAGAAGTTGTCCGCATACCCCTCGCGGTTCTGCGGCCTGGCCGGGTAGATCTCGTGCCGGGTCTTGAAGTCCGGCCCCTCGTACCAATACGGCCCGGACACCACGTCCGGCTTGCCGTCGCCGTTGATGTCACCGGCGTTGGCCCCTTCCGAGTAGTACCCGTCGATCAGCCGCTGTCGCTCGAACTTGTGCAGCTTGTACTCCTGGGCGGACGCCGCCGGAAGCCCGGTGACGAGGCACAGGAGGACCATCGAGAACGACGCGATCTTGAGCGCCATGTCATACCTCACCTGAGTGGAAGTTGAGGAAAGCTCGCTTCCGACAGCCCGATACCGCTCCGCCCGGCGAACCGCATCGCCTCGGCGAGCGCGGCAATCCGCGCGGTGGCGGCCTCGGTCGAGACCCCGCGCGGGTGGATGTTCGAGATCAGGTTCCGGTCGGCGTCGCTGTGACCCGCCCTCGGCCGAAAGGCCATGTACGCGGACAGGCTCTCGGCCGTCGCCATGCCGGGCCGCTCGCCGATGAGGAGGACGACCACCTCCGGGGCGAGTACGTCGCCGACATCGTTCAGCACACCGACCCGGCAGTGCCGCACCAGGAACGGCCGGCCGAACCGCCAACCCCGCTCCGCCGCCGCCGCGTATAGGCGGTCGAGGAGCGGAGGAGCCTGGCTGGCAACGGCCGTCGCCGACAGGCCGTCGCCGATCACCACCTGGAGGTCGGCCCCCGGCGGGCAGTCGGCACCGATACGTTCCCGCGATTCGCCGTCCAACCGTCGCCCGAGGTCGGGACGCATCAGGTACTCGCCCTTCGACCGTGCCCGCGTCTGCGCCCAGAACAGCCGGAAGCGATCAACCCGCTCGTCACCGAACGCCGCGTGCATATCCAGCTCGGCGTGGACCGCATCTCGGGCGGCCGCGTGGTCCTCCCGCAGCTTGAGTACCGTGGCGGTGCGATAACCGGGTCCGGCTCGACCCGTCATCAACCGGGCTGGCGTGCGGGCCAGCGCATTCTGGAGAGCGTCTTCATAACGCTCGGAGTCGGACTTCGGAACGAGGTCGCTCACGGTTTCTCCTCCGGCCGATCGGCGAGAAGCGGCGCGGGTGGCCCCGGGAACCGCCGCCGCGCCGCCGCGAGCCAGCCGACGACTAGCGCCAGCGCCATCCCGCCGACCACATACGTCGCCTTCTCGTTCGGCGGCTGCACGCCGATCACGACCAGCGCGGCGCACCCGGCCACGCTGACGACCGCGAGCGGACGGAACCACCGGCCCAGGTGCCACGGGCCGAACTCGGTCCACCACCGCCGGTACGCGACCGCCCCGATCGCCGTCGGCAGGACATACGAGATGTACAGCAGCACGGCAGCGGACGCCGCGATCGTGGCGTAGGCGCGGGCGTAGGCCGTGAACAGGACCGCGGCGGCCGCCACCAGCCAGACCGCGACCGGCGGCGTGCGATACCTCGGCGACACGTACCGCACGGCGTCCGAGAACGGCAGCCCGCCGTCCCGGGCGAACGCGAACGCCATCCGGGACGCGGACGTGACCGTCGCCAGCCCGCACAAGTACTGGGCGACCACGATCCCCCCGCACAGCCCGACGTACACCCAGCGCGGCAGGACGCCGTCCAGCGTGAACACGAACGCCTGCTCGCCCGTCTCCGCGGCCGCGGCCGGGTCGGGCATCGCCAGGACAACAGCACACAGCATCACCCACCCGAACGCCGCCGACACCCACACCGACCGCACGATCCCGCGGGGCACATTCCGCGCAGCGTCCGCCGTCTCCTCGGAGACGTGGGCGGAGGCGTCGAACCCGGTGATGGTGTACGCCGGGAGGAGCAGACCAAGGGCGAACAGCCACGCGAGTGACGCGACCGGCGGCCACACCGGTTCGCCCCCGGCCGGCAATCCGCTGAAGTTCGTGAACGTAACGAGCCGCCCGAAGTCGTACCCCGGTGCGGCGGCGAGGAGCGAGATCGTAACCGCGGCCGAGACCAGCAGAATCCAGTACCCACTGAAGTCGGTCAGCACCCGCG
Organism: Fimbriiglobus sp.; assembly: GCA_035699305.1. Classification (GTDB taxonomy): domain Bacteria; phylum Planctomycetota; class Planctomycetia; order Gemmatales; family Gemmataceae; genus DASSAT01. The sequence goes on from DASSAT010000496.1 coordinate 3,540, forward strand.
TGGCGCGGATGCCGCGGTGGTTCACCACGGCCTGCGACGCGGTCATCAGGGCGACCACGGTGAGTTGCAACCCGGCGGACGGGAGCGCGTCCGGGGCGAGCGCCGCGAGCGCGAACCGGAACGTCCCGACGTTGATCGCCGCCAGCACCGCGACCAGCCCGGCGAGGTTGAACCACGCGGTCGCCCAGCCCCACCCGCGGCCGCCGAGGAACGCGGCCCAGTGGTACAGCCCGCCAGCGGTCGGGAACGCGGATGCGATCTGGCCCATCGTCGCCGCGACACACAACGCGAACAGCCCGACGAGCGGCCAGCCGATGCCGATCGCCGCCCCGCCGACCGAGCAGAACCCGACGTGGAACGACGTCAGCCCGCCGGCCAAGATGCAGATGATCGACAGCGAGATGGCGAAGTTGGAGAACCCGCCCAGCACCCGGGACAGCTCCTGCTTGTACCCGAGTTGCTGGAGCCGGCGGGCGTCGTCGTTCGGTTGCGTGTCCGTGAGCGGGTCGGGCATGGGTCACTCGGGCAGCAGCCGCGGCAGCGCCGGGAGAAGGGCCGGGCGGGGGTCGGGGGCCAGTCGCCCGTGCCGGAACACGCCGCGCGCCTCCAGCCAGGCGGCGAACTCCGGGGCCGGGGCCAGGCCGAACAACTCCCGCACCATCGCCGCGTCGTGGTAGCTGGTGGACTGGTAGTTCAGCATCACATCATCCGAACAGGGCACGCCCATAACGTAGTTACACCCAGCGGCCGCGAGCAGCAGGAGCAGGTTGTCGGCCGAGTTCTGGTCGGCGTCGGCGTGGTTGGTGTAGCACACGTCCACCCCCATCGGCAGACCGAGCAGCTTACCTACGAAGTGGTCTTCCAGCCCGGCCCGGACGATCTGCCGCTCGTCGGCCAGGTACTCCGGGCCGATGAACCCGACCACCGAGTTGACCAGGAACGGGTCGAACGCGCGGGCCACCGCCTGCGCCCGCGCCTCCAACGTCAGTTGGTCCACGCCGTGGTGCGCTTCCGCCGACAGGGCGCTGCCCTGGCCCGTCTCGAAGTACATCACCTGATCGCCAACCCACCGAACGTCCCGTTCGCGGTGCGATTCCAGCACCCGCTCCCGGCCCTCGCGGAGGAGGGCAAGCGACACCCCGAAGCTGGCGTTCGCGGCCTGCGTGCCGGCGACGGACTGGAACAGCAGATCGACCGGCGCGCCGCGGTCGAGGGCCGCGAGTTGCGTAGTGATGTGGGCGAGGCAGCAACCCTGCGTCGGTACGGCGAGACGTTCGATCAGCCGGTCCAGCCCGCGCAGGATCGCCGACACGGTCTCCACCGAGTCGGTCGCCGGGTTCACCCCGATCACTGCATCCCCACAGCCGAACGACAACCCCTCGACCGCCGCCACGAGGATGCCGGTCAGGTCGTCGGCCGGGTGGTTGGGTTGAAGCCGCACGCCGAACACGCCGCGGCCGCCGAGCGTGTTCCGGCAGCGGGTCACGACGCGGACCTTGGACGCGACGTAGACGAGTTCCTTGTTGCCCATCAACTTCGCCACCGCGGCCGCGATCTCCGGCGTGACCGCCCACTTCAATTCGCCCAGCGCCTCGGGGTTCTGCTCGGCGAGCAGGAACTCGCGGAACTCGCCGACCGTCGTCGAGGCGAGCCGAGATAGCGCGGCCGGGTCGTGCGATTCCGCGATCATCCGCGAGACATCATCCCGGTCGGGGTCGATGACCGGGTTCCGGGCGATCGCGGAAAGGGGTACGTCCGCGAGGGCGAACTTGGCCGCGGCCCGCTCCCGTTCCGAGCGGGCCGCAAGCCCGGCGAGTTCGTCGCCGGACTTCGGCTCGTTCGCCTTGGCCAGGAGGTCGCGGAGGTCGGGGAACAGGAACCGCTCGCCTCGGATGGTGTGTGCGAATCCCACCGCTGCCTCGTTTGTTGGGAAGTATCCGGGAGGCGGCCGCGCCCGCGGCTACGCGAGCAGCCCTTTTACCACGTTGCCGTGGACGTCGGTCAACCTACTGCTTTCGTCGCGTCCGCCGGGTTCGTCCCGCGTTCGTTGGCGACCCACCGATCGCCTTCGGGGCAGAGGGCGAGGAACGCC
>DASSAT010000497.1:0-3040 GCA_035699305.1 Fimbriiglobus sp.
CCGCCCGGCCGGGCCGACGAGGCGCAGGCGGACGACCCGCAGGGTGACCGGCGAGCCGGGAGCGGTGTACTTGCTGACCGCGAACCGCCAGCCGGGGTAAACCAACCCGGCGGATCGGATGCCCAACGCCGCCGCGTACCCCAGGACCTGGTGAACGTCGGCGGCGTCCGGCCCGGCGGGTTTAAGTGACTTCCACTTCACGTCCCAGACCGACGCTGGCCGGCCGTGCGGATCGCGGGCGAGCAGGTCCGGCCGCAGCACCAGGGGAGCGAGCGCCCCGTCTGGGGAGAGGACGACCTCCGGTTGCGGCTCGACCGACCACCCGGCCCGGAGCGCCCCCAGCCGGGCGAGCCGTTCGCCGACGTGGCACTGGAACAGGTGTTCCAGGTTGATCAGAAAAGCCGCAGCGATTTCGTCGCCGGGTGGGGCTGACTGGTCGAGCACGAGCCGACTGAAGGCGACGAGCGGTCGGTACGGCTCCGTCCGCCTGTCGAACCGGAGCCGGTCCAGCTCCTCCATCGACGGAGCAACATCCGATACACCCTCGAACACGGTAACTGCGTCCGTCAGTCGGGCTCGGGCCTCCGTCGCCAGTCCCGGGTGGTCGAGCAACCGCCGGGCGGCGGCCTTCGGCAGTCGGTTCCAGACCACGTCCGGCGTGAACTCGTCGGCGACGAGGTGGAACAGGCTCGGCGTGCGGGCGTCGCGGAGCTGGCGGGGCAGATCAATCCTGCCGCGGACGGACGGCTCCCGTGTCTCGCGCTCGGCGTAGTCGCGGAGCAGCCCGGCCTCGGCCCGCTCGCGGATCAGGTCGGCCAGCCGCCCGGCCAGCAGGTCCGCCAGCCCGCCGACCGTATCCACGTCGGCCAACGGACCGCCGGGGCCGGCCCGCAAGCCCGTCAGCCACCGCAGCGACTCCCAGGGCAGCTTCGGCCGCACCTCCCAGCGGACGGTCGCGGTGCGGAAGCTGCCGACGTACCCGCGGGCGGTCAGCCGGTAGACGCCGCGGTCGAACGTCGGGGTCACGTCCACAACATGGCGGAAGTGGCGGGCGAGATCGTCCACGTCCGCTCGCGGCAGCCGGCGGACCGCCGACCGCCGCTCGGTGAGGACGACCGTTCGGACCCGGCGGCTCACGGCTCGTCCCCCGGAGGCGGTTCGTCGGGTAGCACGGTCGGGTCGAACTCGCCCGGCTTCGGAGTTTTCGGCGGCGGAGGCTGTCGCCGGTATTGCGGGTCGAACAGCCGGAACCCGACATCGGTCCCCGGCTTGCCGGTGGGGTAGAGGGTGGCGCCGCCGTCATCGACCCCGTTCGGGCCGGCGGCGTACACGACCACGCCGTCGGCCGTCGGCCGGTACAGCAGCGGTCGGCCGGTGTACGGGTCCTCGAGCACCGTCGGCAGGATGTCCCGGGGGATCGCGGCCAACGACCCGGGCCAGTGCCCGACCCGCTGGCGGTAGCGCTCGCAGGCGAGTGCGGCGACGGCGGTCGCGCAGTTGGCGCGAGTCTGCGTGTCGTCCCCGGCCACCTGCCGGAGTGTGGGGATCAGCAGATACACCAGCATGTTCTCGTAGTTACGCGGCGGCAAGGCGATCTTGTCGATTGCCTCCGCCCGCTCCGGCGCGGGCAGCTTGTCCGCCTCGATCATCCGGTTGTACAGGTCGATCATCGTGGCCTGCTGGCCGGGGAGGTACTTGCGGTAGACGATCATCCCGTACCGGACGTGGAGCGCCCCGCCGCGTGTCTTGGTCTGCAGACCGTGCGCGGCGGCGACGTCCTCCGGCGGGATCATGCCGTCGTCGATGCTCTGGGTCGCCAGGAACATCATGGCCCGCTCCCCGCGCAGGCCGTAGGTCAGGCGCGGCGCCATCGTCTCGTCGGCGAACGCGGCCTGCAACTCGGCCAGCCCGGCGGTCGGCTCGCCCAACCCGAGGGTCCGTTCGGTCGCGCCCCTGGCGAGGGCGACCAGGGCCATCCGCACGAGTTGGGAGATCAGCGTCGGCTCGTCGCCCAGCCCCCGACCGCAGTTGAGCAGCGCGTGACAAGACTCGATCGCCTCGTCCGCGTGGCCGGTCGCGGCCAGGGTGGCGGCGTCGTACTCCAGGACCGCCCCGGCGACGCGGACCTTCTGCGTGTACGGCATCAGCGTTCGGAACGGGTCGGGTTCGGCGAACTGGAACGGGAACCCGCCGCGGGGCAGGTGGCGGACTGTGCGGGCGACCGCGATGGCGTCCCCGCACTCCCGGTAGAGCGGGGCCGACTTACACAGGTCTTCGGGGTGCGGGAGCACGCCCGGCTTGAGGCCGGACCACCACTGGTCCTCGGGCTTCAACTTCTCGAACGACGCGGGGACCAACTTGACGGCCGCCAGCGCCCGCTCGGCGGCGTTCTGGTCCTTCGGCGGGAGGGCGGCGTTGCGGGCCGCGCACAACTCGGCGGCGCGCCAGCCCGGCTGCTCGGCGTCGAGCCGGCGGACCGCCTCGTCCCGCCGGGCCTCGCCGCGGGTGCGGGTGATCTTCCACTCGACGTAGGCGCCCCCGACGACGAGGACGAACAGCGAGCCGCCCGCCAGCCCGAGCCAGAACCACCACTTCCGCGCGAGTTTCCGCCACATGGGATGCCTCGGTCGGGAATCAATCCAGCTGGGGTCAGGCCGCAAGGCCGACTCTTCCTCGGTGTGTCGCTTTGGCACCTGTCCCCATCTTCGGCCGTCGCCTCAACCGAGGGAGCAGGTTGCCACTTCTGAAGGTGGCATTGTGGCATTCTGATCCCGGAACGACCGCCCCCGCTTCGACCCTATGGAGTCGAGTCGCCGGATCGCCACTTCCGGGAGGCATTGATTTGCCAACCTGGATGGTCCAAGTAGATCACGCACACGCCATCAACTAAAATATACATCAGTATATGTAGTCCTGGACTGGAAGTCAGTTACGGCATGTCGGCGTCATCGTCGGGAGCAGGTTCGCCTTCCGGCTCAAGCCGGGGCGGCGGAGATTGGCGGCGCCGGTCCGGGTCCCAGAGCCGGATGCCGAAGTCCCG
>DASSAT010000498.1:0-9466 GCA_035699305.1 Fimbriiglobus sp.
CGACAACCTGCGGATCAATAGTCGGCGTTCGCCCGCGCCACCACGTCCTGCCAGAACTTTTCGGCCGCCGCGTGGTACTTGAGGACTTCGGCGCGCTTCGCGGGGTCGTCCACCTTCACCCGCCGACCCCGCTCCCGGGCCCACTCCAGGAAGAACCGGGCCGACGCCCGGCTGACCCGCCGCGGGGTGGGACCGACCTCGACGTAGTACGGCGCGGTCGAAGCGAACCGGAACGTCTTCGGGTTGTCCGCGATCGCCCGGACCAGGAACCATCCGCTCGCGCGGAACCGGAGGGTGCCCAGTGTGCCGGTCCTCGTGAACTCCTCGATGCCCACGCGCCGCTCCACCTCCCCGTCGCGGACGACCTCCAGGAAGCGGACCTTGTCCCGGGTGGTCAGGGCCGCCTTCACCTCGACAGTCAGTTCCCTCCCCTCGGCGGCGGTAAACACGTGGCCGGGCAACTCGCCGTTCGCCCGGACGCGCAGCAGCGGGCCGTTGGTGACAAACGACCGCCCCGCCCGCAGGCCGTCCCACCACTTCGCCCACATCAGCTCCTTGCCGACGTGGACGTACACCCGGTCGTACCCGACCGGGTTGGGCAGCACGCCCGAGGCGCTGCCGGCCGACGGCGGGACCCGCAGCCCGCAGTTGAGCAGGTGGTAATAGACCTCCTGCGACCAGTAGCCGTTGCCGAGCGGTGCCGGCAGTCGCTCGACCACCCGCGGCTTGCCCCACGCCTCGCTCTCGTACATCCGGTCGCGGCACATGTGGTTGTTCGCCAGCCCGACCGAGTCGATCTGCCCGCTCGCCACCCAGGTCGGGAAGTCCCACCAGAACGGCTTCTCGGCGTCGATCCAGACGCCCTTGTGCTTGCGGGCCTCCGCGACGAACCGGAGCGGCGGCGGGTACTCGCGGGCGGCGCCGGTGATTACCAACGGCTGCCTCAGGTGGAAGTACAACAGCGCCCCGCCCTCCCGCTCGTCCTCGCCGGCCAGGACGTGGTAGAACCGGTCGCGGTCGAACCGGACGAGCGGGTCGGCCGGCGGTTCCTTCTGCGCCCACTCGTTGCGGTTGTTCCACCAGGTGATGACCGGGGCGACGTGCAGGTCCTCGGCCCGCATGAGCAGCTCGACGTCCCCGACCGGGCGATGGACGTGCAGGTCGCCGGGCCAGCACCCCTCGGCCGGCAGGTCGGCGAGCCGCTTCAGCTCGACGGCGAGTTTCGTCCCGGCGTCGGTCAGGGTAAATGAATCGGCGTGTGACTCGTACTCCGGGCCGCGCTCGACCTCGATCGTGTACCTGCCCGGCGGCAGGTCGAGTTCGGCCGTGCCGGGACAGACGAAGTGGTCGTTCCAGAAGGGCAGCCCGGCGGCCCGCTGCGGCTTGCCGGCTGCGTCTTTCAGGTGGATGCGGCAGGGGACCGGTTTGCCGGTCGCCTTGTCGAGGACGGTGATCGCGACGTGGCCCGGCTTCCCTTGTCCCTGAGCCAGAACGGCGGTGCCGGCGGCGAGGAGTCCGCAGATCAATATGATGCGGGTCACGGCGCGCTCCCCGGGTTGGTGTGAGCGTTCAGGGCTGAGCGGGTGAAGACCTGACCGCTCGACGCGGCACTTATACCGGATCGCGTTGATCTCTGACCCCCCTCTCCCCGCTGGGGAGAGGGATTGGGGGTGAGGGGTGGGCTTCTCGGACCGCTGACCCCTCACCCCCGGCCCCTCTCCCCAACGGGGAGAGGGGAGAAAGACAAGGAATCAACGCGATCCGGTATTACTGGACGGTCAGCTTGACCGCCTCGATGTCGCACCGCCCGGACTTGCGGAACGGCCGCGGCATCGGCTGGGCGTGCCCCTTCGCGTCCACTGTCCGGCACCGCAGCGTGTACTCCCCGGCCGGCAGTCCCGGGAGCAGGGCCGCCCAGTGGGCCTTGGTCAGCCGCATCGGCCACTCCTTCGGCCGGCCCGCCGGGTCGAACCCCATCACCCCCTTCGGGACCGCCGCGCCCCACTTTTCCGGCGGTGGCAAGACCTCGGCATCGACCCACGGGGCTGTTGTGAAGTACGGGTCGTCGGCAGGCCACTTCCGGTCCGCGGGCGACACCCACACCTGCACCTTCGACAGCCCCGACACCCCGACCTGGGCGTTGCCCGTGACCGGGAGCGGGTCGCCGACCTTCGCCCCGGCCGGGACGTGCAGGGTGGCGGCGAACGTCTTGAGCGGGCTATCGACGTCGTTGTTCCCGTTCGCGTAGGTGTCGTTGGCGTGGGGCAGGTTCGACAGGACGACGCGGGACAGCCACTTGACCGACTTGAAACCGTAGTGCTCCGGCACCACCATCCGTACCGGGCCGCCGCGCTCGGCGGCCAGCCACTCGCCGTTGAGCTTGTAGCACAGGATCACCGGCGGCAGGCCGTCGGGGTCTTCGAGCACCCGGCCGACCGGCAGTGAACTGCGGAAGAGTTGCTTCGGGTCGTCGTTGTGGTAGCCGTGGTAGAACACCCGACGGAAATTCTCCCGCGGCTTCGTCCGCCAGACGACTTCTCGCAGCGGCACGCCCTCCCAGACGCCCATCCCAAGCGGGCAGCCGATGTTCAGGCAGGTCATCACCTTGGCGAACCGGACCGCGTGCTTCTCCCCGAGCGTCAGCAGCCCGGCGAAGTCGAGGGCGGTCCCGCCCTCCTTCGTGAACTGCCTGCCGAGGGTCGCCGGGTGGTCCGGGTCCGAGACGACTTCCAGCCGCCACGTCTCGCGGGTCAGGCCGACTTGCCTCTTCTTTTCCTCGGGCAGCTGGTGCGGCAGCGGAGTGCCGCGGGACACGTCGTTGAAGTCGCCCTGCGCGGTGAAGTATGGCTCCAGGGATTCGAGCACCTTTGCCAACTCCGGCGGGCGGTCCGCCGCGGCGCGGCCGGCGGCCAGGAGACCGGTCGCCCCGGCGATCCCGCAGCCGAGGAGGAACCGGCGGGTGACCTCCCCGTGTTCGCTGAGGAATCGTTCGGCGTCATTCATGGCTACTTCTCCGCAGGCTTCTTCAGTTGATCGATGAGTTCCCGCACCTTGCCGACGACTCGCTCCTCCACCGTGTCGGCGAACGGCCCGGGGTGCGGGTAGATCGAGTACTTCATCACCCCGCCGCCCTCGTACCCGCCCTCCTTGAGTACCCGCTTGCTCGGCAGGTAGGTGAACACGTCGTTGGAGTACCCGGCCACCCACACGGCCGGCCCGGACCCGGCGAGTTCCTTCTTCAGCCGCAGCGAGTAATCGACCACCGCCTCACCCGGCAGGGCGATCAGCAGCAGGTCGTCGCCGAACCCCACCGCCTGAACCGGGGCGGTGTAGCTCGTTGGAAGTCGGCCATTCTTCTCCAGGTACTTTAGTAACCGCTCCGCGTGGTTCCGCTCGTACACGTCCGTCGAGGTCCCCTTCCGCCGGAGCAGGTCGTCCTTCGTCGGGAGCGGGGTCGCGTAGTCGATGGTAACGAGGTCGAGGGCAGTCCGGAGCGGGCCGCGAACCGGGCGGGGGCGCGTCTGGAGCGCGGCAGCGACGGCGTTCGCAAGGGTTATCCCGTGCTGGCGAGCCAGCTCGAGGGTGCCGCGGGGGTACGGGTTCTGGTCCCCGCCGCAACCGGTCATGAAGAGAGCCACCGCCCCGGGGTTGGACCGCTCGACGAACTCCTGGGCGAACCCGGCGTAGTCCCCACACCACCGGTAGAAGGAGAGGGTGGTGTTGTGGCAGGCGTACCCGAACAGGATCGCTCGCGGCTTGCCGTCCGGGCCGTCCACCCGCAGGACCGGCACGTCGTGATCGACCGGGCCGTCCGGGTTCGGGCTGTTCGCCCACCCGCCAGCCGCCGGCAGTCGGCGGTTCATGGCGAACCCGCACCTTGCCCGGACGTAGGTCAACTTCGCGGGGGCGAGGTCCGCCAGCGCCGCCCCGATCAGGCCGAGGAGCTTCCCCTCCAACTTCCGGGCGTAGGCCGCCGCCTGCTTCGCCCGGTCCGGGGTCTCGCCCGGTCGGGGTACGTCGCCGGTGCGCAGCTCCGGGCCGCAGTGGGTGTGCGAGCAGTTGACGAGCAGCCCCGCGGCCGGGAGGCGATACTTCTCCCGGGCGGCGTCCGCCAGGTGGTCGCGCAAGGACCTGGGGACGCTGACCAGGTCGAGCGTCATGACCACGACCCGGGTGCCGCCGGCGTCCTCGATGGCGAGGGCCTTGGCGTACAGGTCTTGGGCCGTGCCCTCGGCCGGCTTCTTACGGGACGCATACCCGGCCATCCACATCGGCTCGGTCGGAGTGATGACGGCCGTCGCGGCGCCGGCCTTCCAATCGGCCGCGGGCACGGCAGGCGTGAGTGTGAGCACCAGGACCAGTGAGGCGAGGGGTCGCATGGTGGGGACTCCTGGGGTGGGCGGGGAGTCAGTGGGAAGCCCAGACACGAACTTGTCGAGGGCCTGTCGGACCAGCCCGACGGTGCACAGCGGCCGCCGGCAACCGGGCGGGCGTGATGACGAGAAGTTGGATCGGGACGGCGGACCGGGTTCTCATGGCGGGATCAAGCGGTGTAAGGGCGTGTCAGGGCAGCGAGTGACATCCTCCCCCGTCCGTGCTCCGTCTGCAACAAGTTCCCACCGGAGTTATCCCCGGTTTCGGAGGTGAGCGTGCGCGTCACCACGCCGACCAAGTGGTATAGGGGTGGTTCCCGATCCCATAGAAATACGACGCGCCCCATACGTCGGGTCTGGTCTACACGATCAATCCCGGGTAGAACCAGATCGACATCGAGTTGGAGTAGCCCGCCCCAGTGGGTGGCGCGCCGCCTACTGTTTCGGACTTCCCGGCGACCGTAGAGGACCTCTCGCATGTCCGCTCACCGCTGGCCGTGCGCCTTCGTGTGCCTGGCTCTGGTCGCTGCCGTTCAGGCCGGCGGCCTGAAGGCGGACCCCGTCACGCCCCACGACACCGTCAAGCTTTTCAACGGCAAGGACCTGTCCGGCCTGACGACCTGGTTGAAGAATACAAAGCGGGACGACCCGCGCAAGGTGTTCTCCGTAAAAGACGGCCAGTTGCACATCTCCGGGGACGGCTTCGGCTACGTCGCCACCGACAAGGAGTACCGGGACTACCACCTGGTCGTGGAGTACAAGTGGGGCCAGCGCACCGACGGCGGCAAGTATGTCCGCAACTCCGGCATCCTGCTGCACGCGACCGGCCCCGACGGCAACGCCAGCGGCACCTGGATGTCCGCGATCGAATGCCAACTCGCCCAGGGGTGCGCCGGCGACCTGATCGCTATCCGGGGCAAGGACGCGCGGGGCGAGGTCATCTCGGTCCGGGTCACGGCCGAGACGGAAACTAGCCCGGACGGGAAGCGGCACCGCTGGAAGAAGGGCGGCACCGCCAAGACCTTCCCGCCGACCCGCGGCCAGCTCTGGTGGGCGAAGCACGACTGGGACTTCAAGGAACTGCTCGACACCCGCGGCCGGGACGACGTGGAGAGCCAGGTCGGCGAGTGGACCCGGGTCGAGTGCGTTTGCGACGGCAAGCGGCTCGGCGTCCGGGTCAACGGCACCACGGTCAACGAGTGTTCCGACGTGTTCCCCGCCGCCGGGAAGATCCTTCTCCAGTGCGAAGGGTTCGAGCTGTTCGTCCGCAAGTTCGAAATCCGCCCGCTAAGGAAGTGAAAGGAGCCGACCATGACCCCCGCCACGTCGCGCCGTGAGTTCCTGGCCGCGTCGGCCGCCGCAGCCGGCACCCTGGCCGCCGCCCCGTCGGTCTACGCGGCCGGCAACGACACCCTGAAGGTCGGGCTGATCGGGTGCGGGGGCCGCGGGACCGGGGCCGCCGCCCAGGCCCTCAAGGCGGACAAGAACGTCAAGCTGGTCGCGATGGCTGACGCCTTCGCCGACCGGCTCGAATCGAGCCTCACGAACCTCCGCAACAAGAAGGACGTGGCCGCTAAAATCGACGTCAAGCCGGATGACTGCTTCGTCGGGTTCGACGCCTACAAGGAGGTGATCGCCCGGTGCGACGTGGTCCTGCTCTGCACCCCGCCGCAGTTCCGGCCGATCCACCTGAAGGCGGCGATCGAGGCTGGCAAGCACGTTTTCGCCGAGAAGCCGGTGGCGGTCGATGCCCCCGGAGTGCGATCGGTGTTGGCCTCGTGCGAGGCGGCCGGGAAAAAGGGGGTGTCGGTCGTCTCCGGGCTGTGCCTGCGGTACGACGCTGGGTTCCGGGAGACAGTGCGGCGGCTCCGGGACGGGGCGGTCGGCGAGGTCGTCACCCTGTTCGCCAACGACTACCGCGGCGCGCGGTGGACGCGGCCGCGCGAGCGGGGCCAGACGGACATGCAGTACCAGATGCGGAACTGGTACAACTTCACGTGGTTGTCGGGGGACTTCAACGTCGAGCAGCACGTCCACTTCCTCGACGTCTGCACCTGGGTGATGGGGGACGAGTACCCCATCCGGGCGATGGGCCTGGGCGGTCGGATGGTCTACGCTGGCCGCGACTCGGGCAACATCTACGACCACTTCTCGGTCGTCTACGAGTACGGCTCCGGGGCCCGGCTGGTGAGCAACTGCCGGCAGCAACCGGGGTGCAAGAACGACATCAGCGCCCACGTCCTCGGCAGCAAGGGGAAGGCCGTTCTCTCCGAGCGGGCCGGCGGGCTGTCGATTCGGGCGGCGGCCGACTGGGTGTACGACGGGCCGGCCAACGAAATGTACCAGGTCGAGCACGACGAGTTGTTCGCCTCGATCCGCTCCGGCAAGCCGATCAACAACGGCGAATACATGGCCAGGAGCACCCTGCTGGCGATCATGGGCCGGATGGCCGCCTACACCGGCCAGCAGATCACCTGGGACGCGGCCCTCAACTCGAAGCTAGACCTGTCCCCGCCGAGATACGACTGGGACGTCAAGCTCCCCGACCCGCCGGTCGCCATGCCGGGGGTGACCAAGCTCAGATAGTTCGTGGCGGCCCGGTCGCGGGCCAGGACGGGCTGGCGGTGCTCGCCCCAGAACCGGGCCGCCGTTCCGGGCCCGCTTACCACCACCCCATTGACCGGAGGACGTCATGCCCGAGCCAGTGGTCGATCGTTCCGTCCCGCTCGACAGGCGGGCGGCCCTCCGCTTCGGGGCGGTCGGGCTGGCCGGCCTCGCGCTCGGCCGGTCGGCTGCGGGCCGCGGGCCGCGGGATGCCTCCGGCGGCACCGGCGGGAAGGGCCGGCCGACCAAGTTCCAGATCGCGTGCATGACCCTGCCGTATGCCGCGTTCCCGCTGGAGCGGGCCTTGACCGGGCTGAGCAAGGCCGGCTACCGGCACGTCGCCTGGGGCACGACTCACGTCGAGGCCGACGGGAAGAAGGTGCCCGTCGTGGCGGCCGACGCGGCCCCAGGAGCGGCCAAGGAGCTGGGGAAGAAGTGCCGCGACCTGGGGCTACAGCCGGTCCTGATGTTCGCCGGCACCTCCCCCGACGCGGCGAACCACCTGGAGGCGATGACCAACCGCCTCCGCCAGGCCGAGGCCGCGGGCATCGCGCAGGTGCTCACGTTCGGCAGCACCCGCGGCGGCGACCGCAAGCGCTGGGTCGAGCACTTCCGGCAGCTCGGGCGGGTCGCCCGGGACCGGGGGGTGCTGATCGTTATCAAGCCGCACGGCGGGCTGACGGCCAGCGGGGTCAAGTGCCGGGAGATCGTGGCCGAGGTGGCGGACGACGGGGTCAAGGTGAACTACGACGCCGGGAACGTGATGGACTACCTGGACATCGACGCCGCCGCGACCCTGGCCGACTTCCGGAAGTGCTCCGACGAGGTACGGAGCTTCTGCGTCAAGGACCACCGGAACTGGCCGAGAGACGAGGACTGCGGCCCCGGGTTCGGCGAGATCGACCACTACCGACTGCTGCACCCGGTCGCGTTCACCGGGCGGACGATCCCGCTGTGCTGTGAGAACATCTTCGCCCCGCTCCTGCCGCGGCCCGACAAGCCGGAGAAGGTGGACGCCCTGGCGAAGCGAGCCCGGGAGTTCCTCGCGTTGGTCGTCGGAGGTGTGCAGCGGTAGCCGGTCCGGCCGCGGATGGCCGCCAACGCGCCTCGTCGCGGGAGCGGACGAAGCGACGCAGTCGCGTCGGGCTTGGCACCGGCCGTCCGCGCTTACAGTGTCGCAGGCGCCGCGGTCGTCCGGCCCACGCGGAACGTGTGGGGTGACAGGAGATGCTCCGGCGTGTGGCCTGTCGGTTTGGTTACGGCCCGTAGCAAGACTTGCACCGCGCTCTGCCCGACTTGATACCAGTCCGCCTGGTGGCACGTCAGGTCGGGGACCTCTTCGCCCCCCCCGCCCATCACACTCAGGTCCTGCGGTACCCGTACACCTCGACGGTGCAGTTCCTCGATCGCGAGCCGGGCCAGGGTGTTGTTGAAGCAATACAAGGCGGTCGGCCGTGGCGCCAGCGCCAGCACTTGCTCGACCGCCTGGCGGGCCCCCCGGGCCGTTAGCTCGACGTGGACCACGTTGCGCGACCGCCGCTGGAGGCCCGCGTCCCGCATCCCCTGGCTGTACCCGGCCAGCCGCCACGGGTTCAGGTCGGTCTGCCGCCAGTTGGCGAAGGCGATCCGCCGGTGGCCGAGCGACACCAGGAAGCGGACCGCTTGCCGGGCGGCGTCGAACGAATCCTCCCGGACCGAGTTCATCTGGGGCAACCGCAGGTCGTGGTCCAGGAGCAGCATCGGCAGCCCCAGGCCGATCACCCGCCGGATCAGCTTCTCCTCACCGTAGGAGGCAAAGATCACGCCACGGAGCGTCACTTTCCGGTACAGCTGCTGGAACGCCTCGCGGAGTTGGAGGTGCGGAGCGTGGCGGACGACCAACTCGAACCCGGCCCGGCCCGCCTCCTCGTTCGCCCCTTGTAGCATCAGGCCGCTGACGGCCCGGGTGACCGCCTCCTCCTGGCCCTGGATGGCGGGGTAGTCGGCCTGCATGTAGCCGAGCAGGGTCGATGGGCCAGCCGGGGCCGGCAGAGCCAGGACGGGCGGGCGGGTGAAGGTCCCGCGGCGGCGGATCTTGACCACCAGCCCTTCCCGCTGCAGCACCTCGGCGGCCAGCCGGACCGTCTCCCGGCTGACGCCGAGTTGCTCGGCCAACTCGACCTCCGTCGGCAGCCGGCCGTCGGGGAAGCGACCCGCGGCGATGGCCTGCCGCAGCAGCGCCTCGACCTGCGCGGCGAGGCTCGGCCGCCGGTCGAGGCGGGAGAGTTCCGGGGTCGAGCGGTGCTTGCGCGAGCGGGCCACCCTGGTCTCCTCGGCCGCATCGGGGGACGGAAGCACCGTCCGACCGAAGGGCGATTTACCAATTTACAACCGTTTGGTGATATCGGAAAGCCGACTGGCTTGCGCCCGATGGTCCGATTAGGATCAGCGTCGTCCTGGGTGACGACCCACTCCCGTCTCCGTGTTCGGTAGCCAGGTAAGACGGCCTG
>DASSAT010000499.1:0-2883 GCA_035699305.1 Fimbriiglobus sp.
GGGCGGATGCGCTGTGCGATCAGCTGACGGAGCTATTGCAAAGACTCGATGGTCAGCTCGTCGGCTTGCGCGTCGAAGACCTCTCGTAAGTCGGGCCGAGTCTTCGAGGCCCGACGTTTTCCCACGTCTGCGTCCCCCGGACCCGGCATGGCCCCTCGCGGCCCAGCGTCAACTCACGGATGGTCTTCTGGTCTTGCGTGATGGCAGTGGCGTATCTCTTATCAATACAACGGTTTGCGACGCCATTCATGGTTGTGATCGGTCGCGGCATGACCTTCGCTTTGTTCTCGATCCGCTGCCCGAATGGCGGAGGTTCCCAATGCATCGCATCACGATCTTCCATCACCCTGACTGCGTCCGGTGCCACCGAATTACCCAGGCCCACAGGTTCTTCGACTGGCTGGGCCGGGTGCGGACTTCGACGGCGATCCCGCCGACCGGGCCGCTCCAACCGGGCGAGATTGCCGTCCGCGACGATCGCACCGGCGAGACGTTCCAGGGGGTCCGGGCGGTCCGGCGGATCGCCGGGAACATCCTCGCCTACCTGCCGCTCCTGCCGCTGCTCTACCTGCCGCCGGTCGCCCGTTGGGTCGATCGGTCGGTGCGGCCGTGCGAAGATGGGAGCTGTGCGGTGCCGGCGCGTTGAACGAGGTGCGGTCATGAAGCGGGTCGCGTTCGGACTCCTGGTGCTGGCCGCTGGCGGCGTGGGTGCGTGCTACTGGATGGGCAACCGTGGCCCAGATGTGCTGCGTCTGCCGGGGACCGTTGAGGTCCAGGAGGTGCTGCTCGGGTCGCGGGTCGGCGGCCGGGTCGCCGCCGTCCACGTCCGCGAGGGCCAGTTAGTCGAGCCGGGCACGGTGCTGGTGACGTTCGAGTCCCCCGAATTGGTCGCCCGACGCGACCAGGCCAAGCAACAGCTGGCGTCGGCCGTCGCGGCGCAGGCCAAGGCCGAGAACGGGCCGCGGGAGGAGGAGATCGCTGAGGCGAAGGCAGCGGCCGACGCCGCACGGGCCAAGTACAAGAAGATGACCGCCGGGTTCCGCGACGAGGAGAAGCGGCAGGCCGAGTCCGAGTTGGCGGCCGCGCTGGCCGACGAGTCGCTGGCGGAGAAGGAGTACGCCCGGATCAAGGGACTTCTGGCGTCCTCGGCCACCGAGCGCGACGTGGCGCGGGCGAACCTCGACCGCGCCCGCAGCCGGGTCAAGGCGGCGCAAGCGGCCCGCGACCTGGTCGCGGAGGGCTACCGCCAGGAGGACGTGGCCGAGGCCAAAGCGGAACTGGATAAATGGACCGCCCGGTACGAGTTGCTCCGCCGCGGCACGCGCGAGGAGGACAAGGCGGCCGCCTACGCCGCGACCGAGGAGGCCCGGGCGCGGCTGGCCGAGGCGGAGGCCAACCTGCGCGAGGCGACCGTCGTCGCGCCCGAGCGGTGCGCGATCGAGACCGTGGCCGTCCGGGCTGGCAGCCTCGTCGCCCCGGGGGAGCCGGTGGTGGTGGCGCTGCGGGCCGACGACCTGTGGGTGAAGGCGTTCGCCCCGGAGACCGAACTCGGCAAGCTCCGGCTCAACCAGGCCGTCGAGGTGAGCGTCGATTCGTACCCGGGCAAGCGGTTCGCCGGCCGGATCACGCAGATCGCCAACGTCAGCGAGTTCACCCCGCGGAACGTCCAGTCGCTTGACGAGCGGAAGCATCAGGTGTTCGCGGTCAAGGTGCGGGTGGACGACTCGGAGGGCGTGTTCAAGTCCGGGATGGCCGCCGAGGTGTTCGTGCCGGTCGAGGGGCAGTGACTCTGGTTCCCCTCTCCCCTTGGGGAGAAGAGGAGAGGGGGAGAAGAGGAGAAGAGGAGAGGGGAGAAAGTAGGAAATGGACCCCGCGATCGTCGTCGAGCACGGCACCATCCGGTTCGGCACCTTCACCGCCGTCTCCGACGTATCGCTGGCCGTCGGCCGCGGCGAGGTGTTCGGCCTGCTCGGCCCGAACGGGTCCGGCAAGACGACGCTGATCCGCGCCCTGTGCGGGCTGATCCGCTTCGCCGAGGGGCACGCGACCGTGCTCGGCCTGGACGTGGCGAAGGACCCCGAGGGCATCCGCCAGCACATCGGCTACATGTCGCAGAAGTTCAGCCTGTACGCCGACCTGACGGTGCGCGAGAACATGGACTTCTACGCCGGCATCTACGGCCTGACCGGGGCCGAGTCCCGCGACCGGCAGGCGGAACTGGTCGAGTTGACCGGGCTGGGGCCGTACCTCGGCCGCCGGGCCGAGCGGCTCTCCGGCGGGTGGAAGCAGCGGCTGGCGCTGGTGTGCGCGCTCTTGCACCGGCCGCGGCTGGTGTTCCTCGACGAGCCGACCGCCGGCATCGACCCGGTCGCCCGCCGCGACCTGTGGGACCTGCTGTTCGGGCTGGCGGCCGAGGGCGTGACCCTGTTCGTCACCACGCACTACATGGACGAGGCCGAGCGGTGCGGCCGTGTCGGCTACCTGTACCTGAGCAAGCTGCTGGCGCTGGGCACCCCGGCGGAGTTGAAGCAGTTGCCGGCCGTCACCCCGCCTGGCACCCGCCGGCTGGAGATCACAGGGACGGACGCGGCGGCGACGCTGGCGCAGCTGCGGACCCGGCCGGCCGTCCGCGAGGCGACCATCTTCGGCGAGTCCGTCCACGCCCTGGTGGCCGACGGCGTCACCGCCGCCGACCTGGGGCTGAGCGCCGACCACGTGCGGCCGACGACGCCGAGTCTGGAGGACGTGTTCGTTACGCTGTCCCGGGCGCAGAAGGCGTAGTGACCCCCTGGGACCGCGGCCGTCCCGGCCGCTCTTGCTCCGCGTGTCAGGAGCGTCCTGGTGTACGCAATTGGCCCCCGCCGGGGTGAGCAAGAGCGGCCG
>DASSAT010000500.1:0-7584 GCA_035699305.1 Fimbriiglobus sp.
CCAGGGCGCAGCCCTGGGGAGGAGGCCAACCGCTCCGCAGCCCTGAAAGGGCGACACACGGCCACGCTGTCCCGCCCTTTCAGGGCTCGGAGCCGGTATCCGCGTCCCCAGGGCAACGCCCTGGGCTGAGAACTCCCAGCCCTTCGGGCTGAAGACAGGGCCGTCACATCACGAGTATTTCAACAGAGCACGGGCTTGTCGAGCCGCGACCATCAGGGAGCGGTTTCGACCACACCGCTCCCTGACGGTCGCGGCTCGGAACGGGACCGAACTACGATGAGGTGGTACATGAGAGCGCCAGCCGGTCCGTTGCGGCGGCGCGGCGGGTGTGCGACAATCACGCCGCCCCGTGCCGGGCAACCCGCTCGTTGCCGGCGGCGCGGCGACCTCGTATCCCCACCCGAGGCGGCGGCAGACCGCCCGGTGGCCCCAGGAGCAACATCGATGCGGACCCTCGTGCGAATCGGGCTGGCGGCGGTTCTCTGGACCGGGCTGGGCGCCCTGGCCCGACCGACCGCCGGCCAGGAACCGGAGAAGAAGCAGCCCGCTGCCGGGACTGTCAAGTCCCGGGTCAAGGTCATCCTCCCGCAGGACGACGCCGAGCTGTTCATCGAGGACAAGGCGACCAAGGCGACCGGCAAGACCCGCGAGTTCGAGACCCCGCCGATCGAAGCCGGCAAGTCCTACGAGTACAAGTTCACCGCCAAGTGGCAGCCGAACAACTACACGGTCATCACCCGCAACAAGTCGGTCACGTTTAAGGCCGGCGACGAGGTGGCCGTGGACATGACCCAGGACGACCCCAACGACCGAGCCAAGATTCGCTTCGTCCCGACCCCGGACGACATCGTCGCCCAGATGGTCAAGCTGGCCAAGATCACCAAGGACGACGTGGTGTTCGAGCCGGGCTGCGGCGACGCCCGCATCGTGATCGCCTGCGTCAAGGCCGGGGCCAAGCGCGGGGTCGGCATCGACCTGGACCCAGAGCGGATCGAGGAGTCCAAGGCCAACGTCAAGGCCGCCATGCTGACCGACAAGATCGACATCCGCCTGGGCGACGCCCTGGACATCAAGGACCTGTCCGACGCCACCGTGGTGATGATGTACATGGGCAACGAGTTCGACGCCCTGATGCGGCCGCACCTGTGGAAGAACCTCAAGGTCGGCGCCCGGGTGGTGTCGCACCGGTTCACCTTCGGCGACTGGAAGCCGGACAAGACCGTCAAGGTGACTGGCGACGACGGCGACGAGTACGAGCTGCACATCTGGACGATCACCGAGGAGGTCAAGAAGAAGGCTGCCGCGCACAACGGCGAGGAGAAGAAGTAACGCCCTCACCAGACCAAGGCATTCACCACAAAGGCACAAAGGTCACACAAAGATACACAAAGAGAAGAAGAGAAATGCCCTGTCTTCCTTTGTGCTTTCTTTGTGTGACCTTTGTGCCTTTGTGGTGAATGCTTCGCACTGACCCGGGACGAGTCCATGACTGGTACACGAACCTTCCTCCCGCTCGCCTTCGCACTCATTGTTCCCGTACCCGCCATCGCGGGGTCGTCCTCACTGCTGGACGTCTCCCCGGACGGCACGCGGCTGCTGGTCGCCAACACCGACAGCGGCACCGTCACCGTCGTGGACCTGAAAGCCCGCAAGGCGGTCGGCGAGGTCGCGGCCGGCGACCACCCGGAGGCCGCCGCCTGGGTCGGCAACGGGCCGCTCGCCATCGTCACCGTTTACGGCGACGACACCGTACTGCTCATCGACACCGAGCAGCGGAAGGTGATCCAGACGCTCAAGGTGGACGACGAGCCATACGGCGCCGTGACGACGAAGGACGAGAAGTTCGCCTACGTCACCCACGACTACCCGGGGACCGTCACCGAGATCGACATCCCGGCGAAGACGGTATCCCGCACCTTCAAGGTCGGTGCCGGCTGTCGGGGCATCGCCCTGTCGCACGACGAGACGACGCTCTACGTCGCGGAGTTCCACACCGCGACGCTCCTGGCCGTGGACCGGGTGACGGGGAAGGTCGTGGATAAGTGGGAGGGCCGACCGACCGACAACCTGTGCCGCAGTGTCGTGCTGCACCCGACGCGGCCCAAGGCGTACCTGTCGCACATCCGCAGCCGGGTGACGGCGTTCGATGCTAGCGGGTCGATCTTCCCGCACCTGTCGTTCTGTGACCTCGTCCCGGACAAAGGGGAGAAGCGCCGCCGCACCCGCGCCCTGGATACCTACAACGGCATCATCGCGGTGACGAACCCGTGGGAGGCCGCCCTCTCGCCGGACGGCAAGCGACTGTACACCGTCTACGGCGGGACCAACGACATGAACGTGTCGAAGGTCCTCGACGACGACTTCATCGAGTCCGAGCCGATCGGCCGGCTGATCCCGGTCGGCAAGCACCCGCGCGCGGTCCGGGTCCGCCCCGACGGCAAGGAAGTCTACACCTACACCACTCTCGATTACGCGGTGGCGATCTTCGACGCCGACGGCAAGAAGTTGGCGGCGGTCCCGGTCTGCACGCCGCCGCACACCCCGGAATGGCGGCGCGGCAAGGAACTCTTTCAGTCGGCCCTGCAGCCGATGACCAGCGTCCGGTGGATCGCCTGCTCGTCGTGCCACCCGGACGGGCTGAGCGACGGCAAGGTGTGGCAGAACCCCGAGGGGCACCGCAAGACGCCGAACCTGTTCGGGCTAGCGCACACGCACCCGCTGCACTGGTCGGCCGACCGCGACGAGGTGCAGGACTTCGAATACACCGTCCGCGGCAAGCTGATGCGCGGCCGCGGCCTGTGCGGGGATAAGATCACGCCGCGGAAGTCGTTCACCGCGTTCGCCGAACTGGACGAGAAGCTGGCCGGCCGCTCCGCCGACCTGGACGCACTGGCGATCTACACCAACTCGTTCCCGGTCCGGCTGTCGCCGCACATCCCCGCGCCGGGGAAGCTCTCGCCCGAGGCGCAGCGCGGCAAGACGCTGTTCTTCGCCGCCGAGACGAAGTGCGCGACATGCCATAGCGGGCCGTACTACACCGACAGCCGGCTAGCGAAGCCGTTCAACCGCCACGACGTCGGCACCGGCGGCGGCGCCGACGAGAAGATCGGCCCGGAGTACGACACGCCGACGCTGCTGGGCGTCTACCGGGTGGCGCCGTACCTGCACGACGGCCGGGCCAAGACTCTGCGCGAGGTGCTGACGGTCCACAACGCGGGCGACAAGCACGGCACGACGAGCCACCTGTCGCCGGCGCAGGTGGACGACCTGGTATCGTTCCTGAAGTCGCTGCCGTATGAGGAGCCGCCGGAGGACACGCCCAACACGGTCCCGCACCGGGTCAAGTTGAAGCCCGTGACGAAGTGACGCTCTCCAGAGTTCACCACAAAGGCACAAAGATCACACAAAGAAAACACAAAGGAAGACAGGGTTTGCTGTCTTTTCTTCCTTTGTGTCTCTTTGTGTGATCTTTGTGCCTTTGTGGTGAGTGTCTTACTTCGGCGCCGCCTGCTGCGCTTGCGGGACGGCGACCGCCGGCTTGAGTTCGTTCCGCTCGAACAGCAGCGGCATCAGGACCAACATCGACGCGGTGCCGAACGCCGCCGCCAGCCCCAGCGCGTGGCCGACGGTGAACCGCAGCCCAAGCCAGAACGCCAGGAACCACACCACGTAGTGCAGGACGTTGATCGCCACCGCCACGGCGAACCCGCCGGTGCTCGGCACCTCCATGTGTCGGAGGTTGTTGGAGGTGCTGGTTTCGATGTACCGAACTCCTCCTTGTTCCTCGAACCGGATGTTGTCCCCCTCCCTGGCGTACACTCCGTCCTTCAGCTTTGCGTTGAACCGGGCCTTGCCGCCCGCCTCGGGCACCAGCAGCGCGACCGTCATGTAGTTCGCCGTGTTGACCTGGAACTCCTTGCCCGTCGCCGCCTCGACGAACCGCCCGCCGCCGGGGCCGCCCGGCTCCCACTTGAACGGCACCGTCACCTCCTTCGGCTGCCCCTTCTCGTCCTTGATGGCCAGCCGCCGCACCGCCTCGAACTCGTCCACCGGCTTCTGAGTGGTGGCGCTGAACTCGTGCAGGGCGCCGTACTTGTTGACGTGCGACGCCCGGGTGTTGAGGTACGTCCACCCGGTCAGGAAGACGGCGACGCCCAGCCCAGCGGCCAGCGCCCGCAGCGGCAGCTTGTCGGCCGGCTGGTTGTACAGGTAGCCCTGGACGAACAGGGCCAGCCCCCAGAACATGGCGGTCAGGCCGACGGTGCCGAGGACCAGGGTGAGGACCAGCACGACTTCGGGTTTCAAGGCGGTCTCCGGGGCCGTGGTCGGGCATGGGATGTATCCTCCGACCCCCCGCCACGGCCGGCAAGTAGTGTAGTCCGCTCGCTCCGCGAGCGGTTGGCGAGGACCGCACGCGGAGCGAGCGGACTATGCTTTGTTGAAAACCTCGTCGTCGGGTGGCTCTGTCTTCAGCCCGAAGGGCTGGGAGTTCTCAGCCCAGGGCGCAGCCCTGGTGATGAGGCCAACCGCTCCGCAGCCCTGAAAGGGCGACACACGGCTATGCTGTCTCGCCCTTTCAGGGCTAGGCGCCGGTGGGGCCACGTCCCCAGGGCTGCGCCCTGGGCTGAGAACTCCCAGCCCTTCGGGCTGAAGACAGGGCCGTCACATCACGAGCACTTCATCAGAGCAAGCGGACTCCACTCACGGCCGGCAAGGTCAGCGCGCCCGGGCCGCGGCCACCGCCTCCGCCCGGGTCGTGTAGATGGGCAAGAGCGGCGCGAGCTTACTCACGTCGAGCACCGACTGCACGGGCGCGGTTAGGTCGCACAGGCAGACCGCCCCATCGGCTTTGACCCGGCTGGCCAACGCGGTCAGCGACCGCAGGCCCATGCTGCCGATGTACGTCAGCCGGCTCATGTCGAAGACGAACCGCCGGTGCCCGGCCCGGAAGTACACGGCCACCTGGTCGTCGAACGGCTCGGCCGCCTCGTGGATGAGTTCCCCGGACAGGTCGGCCACGACCACATCGCCCGGCTGCACGACAGTGAACTGGCAGGAGAACGTCAGGGGGTCCGACACGGCCAGTCCTCCAGTGGGGATTGGACGAGTATCAGATTATGGGCCGGACGGCTCCGCGTCCTGGGGTGTGGGTTTCCGGGGAAACTCGTCAGATCAGGGTATCAGGGGGTGTCCCGAAAAAGTTGGCGACCTTGGCGACCTTGGCGACCTTACTTCGGAAACGTCTATTTCGCTCCCGCATCGGACCCTGGCCTTGCCCACGCGGCGATGGCGATGCGGGCGCACGCCTCGGCGTCGGACCCGGCGTCGTGGTGCAGCAGTCCGATCCCCAGTCGCCGGCAGACGCTCGGCAGGTCGTTGGGCTTGAGCCGCCATTTCCGGCGGGCGAGCTGCACGGTGCAGATGAACGACAAATCCGGGACTGCGTGCCCCGCCGCCTGGCAACAGGCGACCAGCACGCGGCGGTCGAACGGGGCGTTGTGCGCGACCAGGAACGCCGCCCCGTCGAGGATCGGCGCCAGCCGCGGCCAGGCGTCGCCGAACGTCGGGGCGGCCGCAACCTTCTCCCAGGTGATCCCGTGGATGTGCGTGAAGAGGATCCGCGGCCGGGGCGGGCGGAGCAGGATTGCTTCACGATGAACGACCTGTAACCGCTCGACCCGCACCAGTCCGACGGCGCAGGCGCTGTCCGGCCCGTGGTCGGCCGTCTCGAAGTCGATGGCGACGAACGGCAGGTCGGGCGGGAGCGCCCCAGTCGGGGTCGGTGAGGCCATGCGGCGATTGTAGCCGATCGGTCAGACCTTGATCGTCTTCCACTTCCCGCTCGTGAACCGCGCCATCAGCAGACCCGCCCGCAGGTACAGGTCCGCGAACATCGCCCACCACGCCCCCATCAGCCCCAGGCCGACCGCCGACGAGGTCAGCCAATACGCCAGCGGGATGCGCACCAGCAGGAACCCAGTCCAGGTGATCGCCACCGGCACCCGGGTGTCCCCCGCCCCGCGCAGGGCCGCGGTGACGATGATGACGGCCGCCACCGCCGGCATGGCGAACGCCACCAACCGCAGCGCCGGCACGCCGGTTGCGATCACCTCCGTCCGGTTCGTCTCGGGGGCGAACGCCGCCATCAGGTCCGGGGCGAAGGCGTAAAACACCGCCCCCATCACCGACATCAGGGCGCAGCCGGCGGCGAGCGCCGTCCCGGCGTCGCGGGCGGCGTGGCCCGGCTGCCGGGCGCCGAGGTTCTGGCCGACCAGGCTCATCGCGGCGGTGGCGAACGCCACCCCGGACAGGTAGCCCAGCGCCTCGACCCGGATGGCGATGCCGTGGGCGCTGGCGGCCACGTTGCCCAGCGCGTTGACGATGCTCAGGAACCACAACTGCCCCACGGTGGTCGAGAGGCTGTCCGCCGCGGCCGGCACGCTCACCCGCAGCAGCCGGACCAGCAACTCGGCGTCCGGGACGAGGTTGGCCAGGTGTAGCCGCAGCCCGTACCGCCCCACGGCCAGCACGCCGACGACGAACAGCGCGCCGAGGGTGTGGCAGACGCCCGTCCCCCAGGCGATGCCGACGAACCCGAGCGGCCCGTGCGCCAACGTCCACGACAGCGGGACGTTCACCGCCACCACCCCGGCGAGGGTCGCCAGCCCGGTCCGGGTGTCGCCGGCCCCGACCAGGCAGGCGATGCCGCCGATCTCGACGACGTAGAACGGCAGCAGCGCCGCCAGCGGCCGCAGGTACGCGACCGCGTACCGGGCCGCCTCGTCTTCCAACCCCAGCAGGCGGACGAGCGGGTCGAGTCCGAACCACCCGGCGACCGCGGCCGCGACCCCGCAGACGACCGCGAGCACGAGCGCCTGCCCGGCGGCGCGGTTGGCCAACTTGTAGTCGGTGGCGCCGACGAACCGGGCGACCAAGGCGGTCGCCCCGACGCTGACGAGGACGGTGTAGCTGGAGGCGGCCCAGTACAGGTAGTTGGCGGTGTTCAGCGCGGCGGTGTGGGCGGCGGTGAACAGCCCGGCCAGGTACTGGTCGTAGAGCTGGACGGCCAGCAGCAACAACTGTTGGGCCAGGGCAGGGAGGGCCAGCCCGAGCACCCGCCGCCACTTGGACGCGGACGCCAGGGCCGGCGGGATCGTCGCGGTCATCGGGTCATGATACGGGAGGGCCGGCGGCGGGGTTCGCACCCGCATGAGCCGACTTACGAGGTCGGTGCCTTCCTGGGGTCGAGCCACACCGGCACAAGGCAACCCGGGGGGAGTTGAACCCACCACCTCGACGGTCACAGCGTCGCGTGCGAAGCCGCTACACCACGGGCTGCATCGTTGGAAGGATGAAGGATGAAGGATGAATGATGAATACCGATCCGCTGACCGGAGTTCTTCTATTCATCCTTCATCCTTCATCATTCATCCTTCATCATTCCCAAGTACCCCAGCCAGGATTCGAACCTGGAATGCCGCGTTCGAAGCGCGGAGTGATGGTCCGTTTCACCACCGGGGCTTATCAACGCAAAAGGCAAAACGCAAAACGCAAAACGCAAAAAAGTAAGAACGTTCGGGTTGT
>DASSAT010000501.1:0-7729 GCA_035699305.1 Fimbriiglobus sp.
GATGGGAAAGTCGATCTGCGGCAGTACGCGGTTGGCGTTGCCCGCGAGCACGACCCGGCCGTCCGCCATCACCTCGATGTCGGTCAGCTCCGCCGTGACCGCCCCGGGGAAGTCGAACGACTGCTTGCCGCCGTCGCCGAACGCCGGGTCGAGTCCCCCGTCGGCGGTCAGCCGGGCGACCGCGAACACGGTCCCGCTGGGCGGGAAGGTGACGACGCCGCCGACGGTGCCGGCGGTGGCGGAGCCGCCCACCAGGAGACCGCCGTCGGGCAGGACGGCCAGCGCGGCGGGGCGGTCGAAGTTGAACTGGGCCGACAGGTCGAACGCGACGGTCCGCAGCCCGCCGGGGCCGAACGTCTCGTCGGGCTTCCCGTCGGCGGTCAGCCGCAGCACGCCGAAGTCACTGGTGGAGTAGAAGAGGCCGGCGACCTCGTACGCGCGGGAGACCTCGCCGGCCAGGAGCACTCGCCCGTCGGGCGTGACCGCCACCGCCGTCACCTGGCCCAGCGCGGAGGGCGGGTCCAGGAAGTCCGGCTGGTCGAGCCCCAGCACCCCGTCACTGTCGAACGTCGGGTCGGGGGCACCGTCGGCGGTCAGGCGGGCGACCCAGTTGACGCGCTCGCGGGCCGCGTCGTCCCACCCCTCGCCAGCAGCGACGGCCCGGCCGTCGGGCAGGACCGCCAGCTGCACCCCCGGATACCAGACGCCGGGCAGCAGCGCGATCCCATCGCCGTCGAACGTCAGGTCGGGGGAGCCGTCGGAGTTGAGCCGGCCGACGACCGCGCCGTAGTCGGGGTAGTCGGCGGCTTGTGCCTCGCCGGCAAAGAGGACCTTCCCGTCGGGCAAGGCGACGACGGCTTCGACCACGTCGAAGCCGTTGGAGTTGGGCTGATCGACCGGCAGCCGGACCCGGCCGTCGGTGCCGAACGTCGGGTCCAGCCCGGCCGGAGTGAGGCGGTCTTCGAGCCGCTCGAAGCGAAGGCGACGGGACATGGACAGTCTCCTGAAGCGAGGTGCGCGGCCGGCGGAGGCCGGCCCGGCATCTGTGGGGCACGCTACCCGACAAACACGCCATCAGCCAGCACTGCCGGACCGAACGGGTCCAACACCTGGTCGGGGGTCGGGGTCGGGTTCGGGTTCGCCAGCAGGTTCGCGGCCCGGTACACCCGGACCCGGCTCGGCTCGCCCTCACCGCTGCCGGCGACCAGGTCCGCCCGGCCGTCGCCGTCGGCGTCCCGCAGCGCCAGGTGAACCCCGCCACGCAACGAACTGTCCCCGGCGAAGAAGTTGGCTCGCTGGACCGTGGGTATCTCGTCCAGGTTCGTGAACGGCCCGGCCGCCAGCAGGCCCGCGCCGTCGAAGACGCGCACCCGCGGTGCCCCGCCGGGACCGCCGCCGAACGCGACCTCCGCGATGCCGTCCCCGGTCACGTCCCCGGCGGCGACGAACGCCCCGTTGCGCAGGGTCGGCTCGAACGCGAAGAAGTCCGGCCGGAGCTTCACCGGCCTCCCGTCCCCGGCGACCGACTTCCCGTCGAACAGCGCGATCCGCGGCCCGCCGCCGACACCGGCGCTGACGATGAGGTCCGGCGTCCCGTCGCCGTTGACGTCCCCCAGCGCCGGCCGCGCCCCACCGCGGAACGCCGGGTCGTCGATGCCGAGGAACCGACCGCGCTCGGCCCCGGTCCCGTCGAACACGGCGACGACCGGCCCACCGCCCCGGTCCGGCGTTACCACCACCTCGGCTTTGCCGTCACCGTCCAGGTCTGCCGCGGCGACGAACACCCCGCCGGTAAAGGTCGGCTCGAACGCGAAGAAGTTGGCCAACACTGCCTGGGTAGTCCCGTCCAGCACCCGGACGGCCGGACCGCCCCCCGGCCCGGCCCCGCCGATCAGATCTGGAACACCATCGCCGGTCACGTCCGCCGTCGCCGTGCGGACGGCCCCCGCGAACCCGGGGAAGAACGGGACGGTCACGCCCAGGAAGGTGGGGTACACACCGCCGGTCGGCGTCGTCAGCCGGGCCATCCCGTCCGGGCGGCCGCCGATCAGCATCGCCCCGGTCGGGACGACAACGGGCACGGGGTTCGGTGCCCCGAGTACCCGGCCGACGACTGAGGTTCCAGTGACGATGACATCGCCGTCCGCCTGAACGGCGTTCGGCAGATTCGCGGTGTACGGCAGGAACGGGTTCGGTGCGTGGCCGCCGTCGCCGAACGTCGGGTCGGGCTGGCCATCGGCCGTCAACCGGACGATGGTACTTCCGACGAACACAACCCGCTCGTCCGGCAGGATCGTCGCGGTCTGCGTTGAGCCGCCGGAGGTGCCGGCCTTGCCGTCGCCGTCGAACGTCGGGTCCAGGCGGCCGTCGGCCGTCAGCCGGACGACCACATCCACGCCGCTGCCGGGGGACGCTGCGAACCCGGCGAGCACGACTTTCCCGTCCGGCCGGACCGCGACCGCGACCGCAGAGTCGTCGTCGGTCGGCCCGCTGAGGTCGAACGGGACCCGGACCCGGCCACCGTCGCCGAACGACGGGTCGAGTTGCCCGTCGGCGGTCAGCCGGACCACGGCAAAGTCCGTGGACGAAAAGACCCGCGGACCGTGCAGGCTGATAGGGACCGGGGATACCAGGCTCACGACCGACCCGGCCAGGACGATCTTCCCGTCCGGCTGGACAGCCATCGACCTGGCCACCGCAGAATCGTACTGGCCGACCGGGAAAGAAACGGTGGACCAACCCCCGGTGCCGAATGTGGTGTCGAGTCGGCCGTCGGCGGTCAACCGGATCGCGGCGATGCTTCTGGGGACATAACCGCTCAACTCGATGAACGTGGGCGATGGGTTCGCGGACCCGCCGAGGACGATCCGCCCGTCCGGATCGACCCCCACTGCGGCCACGGCGTTGAGCTTGGTCCCGGTCCGGTCGGTTGGCACGGACACCGCGCCGCCGGCCCCGAAAGTCGGGTCGGGTGACCCATCCGCCGTCAGTTGAGCCACACCCAAGCTCTCCTGACCGGTCACCCCGGCCAGGACGATCCGCCCGTCCGGCCGGACCGTGACCCCAGCGGGGGCGAACGGGATCGCGGCCACGCCGTCGCCCCCGAACGACGGGTCAAGGCGGCCGTCCGGCAGGAACCGCAACGCCACCGTGGGGAAGTCGTGGGCCGACCAATTGTTGGCCGTCCCGACGACGAGGACCTTCCCGTCCGGCTGCACGATAACCGCGGACGGGTTGAAGTCCACCGCCCCGACCGGGGTCGGGTCGTCGGGCAGTGGAGGGATAGTGTACCCGGGCGGGAGGATCGCTAAGCCGGCGTTCCCGAAGGTCGGGTCGGGGTCGCCGGCAATGGCCGGGGTGAGGCGGTCTTCGAGCAACTCGCAGCGCAGCAGCGTCGGCATCGGTCGTGTCTCGGCGGACGGGTGAGAGCAACGCGGAGGCGTACAGGCAGCGGCGCCACGGGGCCACAGTTTAGACGCCCTCCCGCGGGAGGGAGTTTGCGGCATTCCCCTCCAGCACGTCGCGCCAGACCGTCGGCACGTCCGGCCAGGCGGCCTGGTAGGTCGCCTCCAGCGGGAGGCTCACATACTCCTCGTCCGCCGTCAGGAACAACGGCATCTCCGGGACCGCTTCCCCGACCGCGAACGGCTGCACTGCGGCCGTCACCGCTGACGACGACGCACAGTACGACACCGCCAGCAGCGGCCGGTCCGGCGACGGGGTGAACGGCTTGCGGCCCTTCCGTCGCCTGGCCACCTTCCCCCAGATCGAGGCGTGTAGCCCGCCCGGAGCGTGCGCCGGCGGCGGGAACGGATCGACCACCATCAGGTGGATACCGTCCGCGAGCAGGTCCGCCGACTTTATCACGAACTCCGCATACTCCTCCCGCCCCGACTTGTTCCCCGGCGAGATCAACTCGATGATCGCCACCACCCGATGACTGCTAGCGTGCCGGACCGTCAGCCGCCGCCCGGATCGGCGTCGAGTCGATTTCATTTCCCGTTCCAGCACACCGACCGCCGGCTGTTCGGTCGCCGAGGCATGGACGCCGTTGCCCACCGGCAGCGGCGGCAGCTTTGGACCGGGTGCGTGGAGCGTCATCACGTCGGCTTCGATCTTCGCCGTCCGCTGCTCGGTCATCGCGTAGTAATGTGCCGGCAGGAGACCGTTGTTCATCGCGCGAGCAAGGGCGTATAGCCAAGCCCCGTGGAACATGTGGTAAATCCCCGGTCCCACCTTCGTCCAGTCGTGCAGGGGCATCGGACATCCTCCAGTTGGCGCTCTCCGCTTACAATTTACTCGCCCGAGCCGTCCCCCGATAGGAGCCGCCGATGGCCGCCACGTTCCAGCTCACAAGCGAGTACCAGCCGGCCGGCGACCAGCCGAAGGCGATCCAACAGCTCGTCGAAGGCTACCGGCACGGCAAGCCGATCCAGGTGCTGCTCGGGGCCACCGGCACCGGCAAGACGTTCACCGCCTCCAACGTCATCGCCGCGATCAACAAGCCGACGCTCGTGCTCGCCCACAACAAGACCCTGGCGGCCCAGCTGTACAAGGAGTTCAAGGGCTTCTTCCCGCACAACGCCGTCCACTACTTCGTCAGCTACTACGACTACTACCAGCCCGAGGCGTACATCCCCCAGCGCGACATCTACATCGAGAAGGACTCCTCGATCAACGAGAACATCGACCGCCTGCGCCTGGCCGCCACCAGCGCCCTGGTCAGCCGCGAGGACGTGATCATCGTCGCGTCCGTGTCGTGCATCTACGGCCTCGGCTCGCCGGCCGAGTACAAGCGCATGGTCGTCCGGCTGGTCAAGGGCGAGAGCATCGACCGCGACAACCTGCTGATGCGGCTCATCGACATCCAGTACCAGCGCAACGACATCGCGTTTGAGCGCGGCAAGTTCCGCGTCCACGGCGACACCATCGAGATCTGGCCATCGTCCGAGGAGTACGGCTACCGCGTCGAGTTGTTCGGCGACGAGGTGGACGCGCTGGCGATCATCCATCCCGTGTCGGGCGAGACGATCCGCACCCTCGACGAGGTCTACGTCTACCCGGCCAAGCACTTCGTCACCTCCGAGGAGCGCGTGCGCGAGGCGGTGCAGGGCATCGAGCAGGAACTCGCCCAGAGGCTGGAACAGTTCAAGACCGAAGGCAAGCTGCTGGAAGCGGAGCGGCTGAAGGCCCGCACCCGCTACGACCTCGACATGCTCCGCGAGGTCGGCTACTGCTCCGGCATCGAGAACTACGCCCGGTGGTTCAGCGGCCGCAAGCCGGGCGATCCGCCATACTGCCTGCTCGACTTCTTCCCCGACGACCTGCTCATGATCATCGACGAGTCGCACGTCACCCTGCCGCAGGTCCGCGGCATGTACCACGGCGACCGTAGCCGCAAGGAGACTCTTGTCGAACACGGCTTCCGCTTACCCAGTGCCCTGGACAACCGGCCGCTGAAGTTCGCAGAGTTCGAGGGCCGGCTCAAGACGTGCCTGTGCCTCTCCGCGACGCCCGGCCCCTACGAGTTGGAGCGAGTCGGCGGCGAGATCGTCGAGCAGGTGATCCGGCCGACGGGGCTGGTGGACCCGGTGATCCACATCAAGCCGGCCCGCGGCCAGGTGCAGGACCTAATAGGCGAGATCGAGAAACGCACCGCGAAGAAGGAGCGGACGCTGGTGACGGTGCTGACGAAGCGGATGGCCGAGGACCTGGTGAACTACTTCCGCGACAGCGGGGTGCGGTGCAAGTGGCTGCACTCGGAGCTGGACGCCATCGAGCGGGTGACGGTGTTGCGCGAGCTGCGCGAGGGCGCCTTCGATGCGCTGGTCGGCGTGAACCTGTTGCGGGAGGGTCTGGACCTGCCGGAAGTCTCTCTTGTCGCCATCCTGGACGCGGACAAGGAGGGGTTCCTGCGGTCGGAGACGTCGCTGATCCAGACGATCGGGCGGGCGGCGCGGAACGTGAACGCGGAGGTGATCCTGTACGCCGACAAGGTGACGGACTCGATGCAGCGGGCGGTGGGCGAGACGGGCCGTCGGCGAGAGGTGCAGCTGAAGTACAACGCGGAGCACGGCATCACGCCGCGGACGGTGCAGTCGGCGATCAAGAGCGTGCTGGAGGAGGAGGTGGAGGCGCACCAGCTGGCGCAGGAGGTGGCGGGCAAGGAAGGGACGGACTACGTAACGGCGGAGTTCCTGGAGGAGTTGCAGGCGGAGATGCTGGAGGCGGCGCAGAACCTGGAGTTCGAGCGCGCGGCGCTCTTGCGCGACAAGCTGGCGACGCTCAAGGGCGAGACGGTGGCAACGCCGCAAGCGAAGGGCCGACGAGGAAGGGGGGCGTGGAAGAAGAAGGGGTGAGCGGTGGACCGCGGGTCACCATCCGCCGAGGAGCGCGGTCCACCGGTATGACTTGAGCTCAGGTCGAGTTTGACTCCGCCAGTCGGCGTTCTATAGATTGAGAAATCCGTCCAGAACACGATGAACAACGGCGGCCAGGCTCGCCTCATCGTCACGTTTGCGTTTCCGGCTTGGCGCACTTGACTGGCGGCATGATTCCGCGTTAGGGAATCGCATGAATCGCCGGAGCAAGAAACAGTGGTATCAGTACCATCTGGCCAAAGCCCAGAACGATGCTCGGTCAGAGGTAATGGAGCAATTCGCAGCTGAGACCAATGATGCCCAACAAGCTCATGATAAAGCTCATTATGATCTTGTTACGGCGCGAGGAACTGAATCTTGGGTCTCGTACATTCTCGCACTCATCGGGATCGAAAGTCAATATCGACGGAACATAATTAATCCCATCCAGATGGATGTCAATATAGCAAGTCGCGCACTTCGTGACGTACTCGAACGCCAGCGGCTCCAACTTGAGGAGGCGACCCGCGTAGGAACAGAGAACTATCTGAAAGCACGCGACCTACGGAATCAGGAAGCTCTAGATCGGGCCGAGCGAGTAGCTCAGAGGAAGTACGAGAGAAGGGTTCGGTACTTGGAGCGGTCACCATCCATTCGGAGTGCTGCGCGTATTCTCAAGAAGTTTCTAATCCGAGAGCGCGCATCAGCAGAAGCCTACATTACTTGCTATTATTGCGCCATTGTAATTCCAGCGACTCAATCTCATCTTGAACACAAGCATCCCATTTCTCGGGGCGGAGACAATCGGAAGTCAAACCTTGCACTGTCATGCGCGGACTGCAATCTCAAAAAAGGTCGAAAGACTCAAGAGGAGTTTATGCGTCAGTGTGGGAAGGTTGACTTCTAGAGGGTCGGAATAATCACCTATACACCGGCTCCCCTGCCGTCTTCACCCCGAAGGGGTGAGAGTTCTCAGCCCAGGGCATCGCCCTGGGTCTCGGGGATAGCAGGTTCCGAGCCCTGAAAGGGCGACACACCGTCTGGGCGTGCGTTGTGTCGCCCTTTCAGGGCTGGTCCTGTGGTGCCGCCGAGACCCAGGGCGTTGCCCTGGGCTGAGAACTCTCACCCCTTCGGGGTGATGACTCTCACCCCTTCGGGGTGAAGACGGCTTGGAAAGTGGTTATCCCGGGTCAATCCCAGACGTATCGTTCGTCCCACTCGATCTTGTGTCGGCGAAGAAGTCCCCGGAACTCGTCCTGGAACGTCCTGGCGCGGTGGTGTTCCTCTTGATTCGCTATGTACGCCGTCACCTGCTCGGCGTTCGACGGGCTGACCGAGAACGCCCCGTACCCGTTCTGCCAGTAGAACCC
>DASSAT010000502.1:0-3881 GCA_035699305.1 Fimbriiglobus sp.
CAAGCCCTAGAGATCATCCGCCAGGTGGAAGAGGAGCGAGGCCGACGGCAGGGGACGGAAGAGTGACCGGGCGGGGACGTGCCCCCCGCCCGGCCGGCGTGAGCGGCGGACTTACTTCAGCGATTCGCTGAGGACCTTCACCGGCCGGATGCCGAGCTTGTTGTGGGCCGGGCGGTCCTTGGTGACGTACATCTGACCGGTCAGCGGGTTCTTCTTCTCGACCCCGCCCTTGACCGCGGCCACCTTGCGGACCTTGAACCGGGCGACCCCCGGCAGGGTGAAGACGCCCGGCCCCTTCGGCCCCAGCTGGCTCTTGAGCAGCTTCTCGAACGCCTCCATCACCTTGACGATCTCCGACTTCTTCAGTTCCGCCTCTTCGGCGAGATGGCTGTAGAGTGCGGACTTGGTCATCGCCTTCTTGACGCCGGACTTCGCCTTGGCCATGTCTGGTTCTCTCTCGGTACGGGGAGCGGGGAACCAACAAAACTGCCAGAGAAACTAGGGGTTCGTGCGGGGGGAGTCAACGAAAACCCCCGTCCGGAGCGAAAATATCCCACATTTTCTGGCATTTTCGCCGGTTGCGCCGACGGATCGCCGAGTTTTCCAGGTGTTCCGGCTGCCGGGAACGCCCGCCGGCGGGCGGACGGTGCCGGGCCGCGAGCGTTCCCATATCCTCTCCTGCGTCCGGCGCAACCCGCCGGTGGATCGCCCCCTCCTCACCCGCCAAGCCCCCCTAGCCAACCATGGCCGACGCCGCGACCAAGACCCCGACCGGGTTCACCAAGATCGACGACCTCTGCATCACCACCATCCGCACCCTGGCGATGGACGCGGTCCAGAAAGCCCACTCCGGCCACCCGGGGGCGCCGATGGGGCTGGCCCCGGTCGCCTACGCCCTGTGGCAGCGCTACCTGAGGTACGACCCGCAGGACCCGACCTGGCCCGGCCGCGACCGGTTCGTCCTGTCGAACGGCCATGCGTCGATGCTCCAGTACGCGCTGATCCACCTGGCCGGGGTCAGGAACATCGACCAGAAGACCGGGAAGGTGCTCGACGAGCCGTCGCTGGACCTGGACCAGCTCAAGCACTTCCGCCAACTCGGCAGCCGGACGCCGGGGCACCCGGAACGCGAGGCGACCGCCGGCGTCGAAACCACCACCGGCCCGCTCGGGCAGGGGGCGGCGGTGTCGGTCGGGATGGCGATCGCTCAGCGGTGGAAGGCGGCGCACTACGGCCGGCCAGGGTTCGACGGCCTCTTCGACTACCGGGTGTACGCCATCCTCGGCGACGGCTGCATGATGGAGGGAATCACGTCGGAAGCCGCGTCCCTGGCCGGGCACCAGCGGCTGGCGAACCTGACCTGGATCTACGACGACAACAACATCTCCATCGACGGCTCGACCAGCCTGGCGTTCACCGAGGACGTGGGGGCGCGGTTCGCGGCCTACAGGTGGAACGTGCTGAAGGTGGCCGACGGCAACGACGTGGCGGCGTTCTGCTCGGCCGTCGAGGCGGCGCAGCGGACGACCGACCGGCCGACGCTGATTATCGTCAAGACGGTGATCGGCTACGGAGCGCCGCACAAGGCCGGGACCAAGGAGGCCCACGGAGAGGCGCTCGGCGAGGACGAGGTGAAGGCGACGAAGCGCGTCTACGGCTGGCCGGAGGACGCGCAGTTCCTGGTGCCGGACGGGGTCTACGAGCACTTCCGGGCCGGCATCGGCCAGCGCGGCGCGGATGCCCACGCCGCCTGCCGCAAGAAGTTCGCCGAGTACAAGGCGAAGCACCCGGAGCTGGCGGCCGAGGTCGAGACGATGGAGCGCTACGACCTGCCCGGCGGCTGGGACAGGGACATCCCGTCGTTTCCGGCGGACGCCAAGGGGCTGGCCACCCGCGAAAGCTCCGGACAGGTGCTCAACGCGATCGCCAAGAACGTGCCGTGGGTGGTCGGCGGGGCGGCGGACCTGAACCCGTCCACCAAGACGTTCCTGAAGTTCGAGGGGGCCGGGGTGCAGACGGCCACCGACCCCGGCGGGCGGAACATCCACTTCGGCGTCCGCGAGCACGCGATGGGGGCCATCGTCAACGGACTGACCGTGTCGAAGCTTCGCGGCTACGGGTCGGGGTTCCTGATCTTCTCCGACTACGGCCGCGGGTCGCTGCGGCTCGGGGCGGTGCAGCACGCCCCGGTACTCTACGTCTTCACACATGACTCGATCGGGCTGGGCGAGGACGGCCCGACGCACCAGCCGATTGAGCACCTGGCCAGCCTGCGGGCGATGCCGAACCTGTGCCTGATCCGCCCGGCCGACGCCAACGAGGTGGTTGAGGCGTACAAGGTGGCGATGCACTCGAAGCACACGCCGACGATCCTCGCCCTGACCCGGCAGGCGGTGCCGACGTTCGACCGCTCGAAGTACGCGAAGGCCGACGGACTGCAAAAGGGCGGCTACGTCCTGGCGGACGCCGCGGGCGGCAAGCCGGACGTGCTGCTGATCGGCACCGGCAGCGAGGTGCAACTCTGCGTTGCGGCGTATGAGAAGCTGACCACCGAAGGGGTAAAGGCCCGGGTGGTCAGTCTGCCGTCGTGGGACCTGTTCGCGGCCCAACCGCAGCAGTACCGCGACTCCGTGATCCCGCCGGGGGTGACGGCGCGGGTGTGCGTCGAGATGGCGTCGGTGTTCGGCTGGGAGCGGTACGCCGGCCCGACCGGGGCGATCATCGGCATGACCTCCTTTGGCAAGTCGGCCCCGATCAAGGACCTGCTCAAGCACTTCGGGTTCACCGCGGACCACGTGTATGCCGCGGCGAAGGAGCAGTTGAAGACATGCGGTTAGAGCGAGTTTCGGGATGGTGTAGCGGGTCTTGAGTGTAGTAGGCACACTCCGTGTGCCGTCGAGGCCGAGACGGCACACGGAGTGTGCCTACTACACTGCCGCCACACCGGCGTGAAACGCGCTCTAGCCGCGAGGCGCAGCCGAGCGCGGAAGGCTCGCGGCGAACCGGGTTAGAGCTGCACCTCCGGCAGCGCCCCGGACTGGGGGCGCTTCAACATCTCGTTGACCACCGTCTGCGCCAGCGTCACATACGCCTGGGCCACCGGCGAGTTCGGGTACTTCCGCACGATCGGCTCGCCGGCGTCGCCGCTCTCCGCCACCCGCGGGTCGATCGGCAACTCCGCCAGCAGCGGCACCCCGACCTCGTCCGCGAGCTTTTTGCCGCCGCCGGAGCGGAAGATGTCGTAGCGCTTGCCGTCGTCGCCGACGAAGTAGCTCATGTTTTCGATGACGCCCAGGACCGGGACGCGGACCTCCTGGAACATCCGCACCCCCTTGCGGGCGTCGATCAGGCTCACGTCCTGCGGCGTGCTCACCACCACCGCGCCGGTCAGCGGCGCCTGCTGACTGAGCGTTAGCTGCGCGTCGCCGGTCCCCGGCGGCAGGTCGATGACCAGGAAGTCCAGTTCGCCCCACGGCACCTGCGCCAGGAACGACCCGACCGCCTGCGCCACCTTCGGCCCGCGCCAGATGACCGCCTGGTTGGGGTCCACCAGGAAGCCCATGCTCATCAGCTTCAGCCCGTACCGTTCGATCGGGAACGGGGTGCGGGTCTGGTCCACCAGCCCCAGGCCGAACATGATCGGCACCGACGGGCCGTAGATGTCGGCGTCCATTAGCCCGACGCGCTGGCCGTGCATGTGCAGGGCCAGAGCGAGGTTGGCGGCGACGGTGGACTTGCCGACCCCGCCCTTGCCGCTGGCGACCGCCAGGACGTGCTTGACCCCGGGCAGGGAGAGCTTCTGCTGTTGGTGTGGGGGGGGCATGGCTGCTCCTTCTTGTAGGTCGGGTCGAGTCTTCGAGGCCCGACGTTCTCGCAGCGTC
>DASSAT010000503.1:0-8112 GCA_035699305.1 Fimbriiglobus sp.
GCAAGAGCGGCCGGGACGGCCGCGGTCCCAGGGAAGGCAGATGACGCCTGTAGAGTTAACCGCTCGCGCTGCGCGGATCGAACTGTTGCTGCTCGACGTGGACGGGGTGCTGACCGACGGGTCGGTGGTCTACTCCGACGCCGGCGAGGAGCTCAAGCGGTTCCACGTCCGCGACGGGTCCGGGTTGAAGCTGTGGCGGGCGGCCGGTAAGCGAGCGGCGATTGTCTCCGGCCGGGCGTCGGCCGCGGTCGAGCGGCGGGCGGCCGAACTCGGCATCGCCCCCGTCCTCCAGGGCCGCGACGACAAGCTGCGGGTCTTCGAGGAACTGCTCGCCGCGCTCGGGCTGACCGCCGACCGGGTGTGCGCGGTTGGCGATGACCTGGCGGACCTGCCGGTCCTGACGCGCGCCGGGCTGGCGATTGCCGTGGCCGACGCCTGCCCGGAGGTGCGGGCGGCGGCCCACCGGACTACCATAGCCCCCGGCGGCCGCGGGGCCGTCCGCGAAGCGGTGGAGTGGCTGCTGAGGCTCCAGGGTCGGTGGGACGAACTGATCGCCGGCTACCGGCCCGCCGGCTAGTGGTCTGGAATGTAGTCCGCTCGCTCCGCGAGCGGTCTTAGCCGAACCGCTCGCGGAGCGAGCGGACTACATTTCTTGGAGGCCCCTCCCGTGTGGACGCCGCGCCGCATCCTGCTGCTGCTCCTCGGACTCGCCGGCTCCCTGAGCGCCTACGTCGTCTACGCTGCCGCCCTCGGCGGGGTGGACGGCTTGCCCGACCTGCCGGACAAGCTCCTCGTCCCGGCCCCGTCCGACCAGGAGTTCAAGTTCCCCGACCAGCCCATCTCCCCGACCTACCTGCACCTCCAGCAGGCGTTCGGCCCGACCAGCGACGAGGTCCTCGACACGATCACTTACAAGATCCGGCTGGAGAAGCGGGACCAGGGGCTGGTGTTCGCCTGCGGGCAGATGGAGTTCGACCGGCCGGCCAGCAAGCTGGTCAGCGTCTCGCCGCTGAGCGTCGCGTTCTTCGGCAAGGAGAAGCCGGACCACCTCAAGCAGCCGGGCGAGGTGCAGGAGATCAGCACCTTCCATTCCGACAAGGCGGTGTTGCAGTTCGACCGGCCGGTCGGCGGCCCGCAGGACCTCGACGGCAAGACGCCGGCCAAGCTGATCGGGATGGAACTGGTCAGCGTCCCGGACATGCCCAGCCGCGACGTCCGCCGCGGGCAGGTCTGGATCACCAACAACCAGAAGGCCGCCGACCCCGGCCAGTTCCTGGTGTTCCGCACCCCCGGGCCGCTGTTCTACCGGGACGCGGACGCCGCCAGCCCGGACGCCCCGCAGGTGTGGACCGCCGCCGCCGTCGAGGTGGTGGACCGGAAGAACCTCCCCCGCCCGCTGCGGTCCGGCAGCACCGCCACCGCCCAGGTCCGCGGCGACGAGTTCCGCGCCCGCAACGCCGTCGCCGACGTGCTGCTCGGCGTCACCCTGCCGCCGCCGACCATGACCGCCGAGGGGATGAAGATCTACCTGGACCGGCAGGACACCAAGACCCCGACCGCGAAGCGCAACAACACCGGCTACAGCGGCGTGCGGACGATCGAGCTGGTCGAGAAGGTGCAGGTGAACCTGTGGTCCGACGGCGGCGGCGGGTTCCCGGGCAGCGCGCCGCCGCAAGAGGCGAAGCCGGCCGCGGTCGATCCCCCGGCCGCCTTCGCGACGGTCGCCGGCGGGGCCGCGGCGGACGGGGCGGCCATCGCCCGCCGGTTCGAGGACAAGACGCTGCTGGTCATCCAGACGCTCGGGCCGTTCCGCTACGACTTCGCCGCCAGCCGGGCCAAGTTCGAGGCCGCCGCCGTCACCCCGGAGGCGGTCCCGAACCACGTCACCGTCGCCCGCCACTCGGCACGGGGGACGCAGGACAACCTCTTCTGCAAGGTACTGGAGATCGACTTCCTCGATAGCAAGGAGAAGGCGGCCGAGCCAAAGCAGCCCGCGGCTAAGGACCGACCCCAGCCCGACCAAGGGGGGATGCGGATCAAGTCCCTGACCGCGACCGGCCCCTACGTATACGTCTCGGTCGAGGCCGAGAAGCTCCAGGCCCAGGGGACCGAGTTGCGCTACGTCACCGACGCCAAGACCCGCCGCAGCGACACCACGCTGCGCGGCAACCCGGTGATCGCCGTCCGCGACCGCAATAGGTTAGAGGGCGGCAACGCGGCCACCCCGGCCGAGATCTTCATCTCGTCGATCGCCCCGGCCCCGGGGAGCAAGGACCGCAAGCAGACCAAGCTCGAGGTCCGCGGCGGCGGGACGATCAAGATGTTCGACCCGGCGACCAACGACACCACGCTGACCGCGACCTGGGGCAAGTCGCTGACGCACGAGAAGGTGAAGGTCGGCGACATCGAGCAGGACCTGCTCAAGTTCGAGGGCGGCGGCACCTTCGAGGACCGCAAGGGGGCGATGACCCTCTCCGGCGACCGGCTCTGGCTGTGGCTGGCCCCCGGCGACGGCAAGTCCGACGCGCAGCCGGTCGCGGCCGCCACCGTGCCGGGCAACGACCTGTCGAAGTCGTTGCCGCAACGGCTCCAGGCCGTCGGCCACGTGCGGAGCCAGTCGCCCGAGCTGGTCATCCACGACACCGACTTGCTCAACGTCTGGTTCCGCGACGTGCCGCCCCCGCCGCCGGAGCCGCCGCCCCCGGCGGTCGCCAAGGCCGATCCGAAGCCGGCCGCCGCCGGCCCGACCGCCGAGCCGCCGCTGGCCGGCAAGCCGCCGGAAAAGAAAGACGAGCCGACGAAGGCCAAGCACCCGGTCAACCTGTCCGCCCGGGTAATCGAGAGCTGGGTGGTCCGCTACCCGCAGAAGGGGCTGGCAACCAAGGCCGACCCGAAGGCCGAGCAAACCACCCTGCGGTACGAGCTGGAGAAGGCCCGGTGCGAGGACCGGGTAGTGGTCCACCAGGACCCAGACGACCCGCTCAAGAACCCGCGCGGGCTGGACATCGCCGGGGCTAAGCTGAACCTCGACGCGACCCGGGCCGGCAGCGTCATGACCGTCACCGGCACCGCCCAGGCTCCCGCCGAGGTCCACTTCGAGTCGATCACGCTGTACGGCCCGGCGGTGGTGATCGACCAGCCGACCAACGCCGTCGCGGTGGACGGGATCGGCTGGCTGCTGATGCCGGCCCAGTCCGACCCCTACGGCAACGCCCCGGCCCGGCCGAGCGAATTGAAAGTCGCTTGGACGCAGTCGATGCGGTTCTTCGGGGCCAAGGCGCGGGCCGAGTTCTACGGGCAGGTGCAGGCGGTGCAGCAACTGGCCGGGCGACCCGGCGGCAAGCCGGAGACGGCCCCCGTGCCGCGGGCGTCGGCGTACCGCCCCGACCCGGCGGTGTCCGTCCGCCCCGGCCCGCCGCCCGACGACGGCAGTCGGCCCGAGTCCTGGGTGCTCTGCCACCGGCTCGACGTGACGTTCGACCGGCCGGTGTACTTCAACAACAGCCGCCGGCAGGGGCCGAAGGCCGCGGGCGACGAAAACCCGCGGCTCAAGACCGCCCAGTGTACGCCGATGCCCGCCGACGAGGCGGCGAAGCTCCCGCCGCGCAACCGCGAGTTGGCCCAACGAGTCTTCTACATCGAGTCGCTGACCAAGGACGGCAAGGTCATCAAGGCCCAGCGGATCAACGCCGAGCAGATCGACCTGACCAACGACGCCGACAAACGCGAGCAGCAGGTGATCGCCACCGGCCCGGGAGACGTGCGCATCCTGCAATTCGGCGCGAAGGAGGCTCTCGGCCAGCCGGCGCCGGCGGCGGCACCAGGCCGGAAGGCGCCGCCGGCCGAGCAGGAGATGAAGCTCACCCTGGTCAAGTTCCCCTCGCGGATGGTCGCCACGGACAAGGGCAAGCTCTACCAGGAGGCGGTGTTCGACGATGGCGGCCGGGTCTGGCAGGTCCCGACCACCAACCTGAACTTCGACGAGATCGTGATCGAGCAGCACCCGCCGGCGCGGACGGTGTTCCTGGAGTGCACCCAGCGGCTGACGGTGTCCAGTTCGAAGGTGCGGCCGGACGCCACGGCCGAGCAGCGGCTGACCGCGGTCGGCAACGCCATGTTCCGGGACGACAAGTATCAGGGGAACGCGCACACGATCCAGGACGACGGCCGGGTGACGACCCTGACCGGGTCGGACCAGCGGATGGCCCACCTGTACCAGCGCCAGCGAACGGTGAACGAGCAGCCGTACTCCACCGGCCGGCAGTTCAAGTACTACCGCG
Organism: Fimbriiglobus sp.; assembly: GCA_035699305.1. Classification (GTDB taxonomy): domain Bacteria; phylum Planctomycetota; class Planctomycetia; order Gemmatales; family Gemmataceae; genus DASSAT01. Next base: position 4,281 of record DASSAT010000503.1, read on the forward strand.
ACGGCCACATCGAGGGGGCCGGGAGCGGGTCGGGGAACCTACAAAGGGGGCCGTGACCCTGGGACCGCGGCCGTCCCGGCCGCTCTTGCTTGACCGATCGGGGCGCTTCCGTGTCATCGGAGGCTACCGACGCGCCTAGCAAGAGCGGCCGGGACGGCCGCGGTCCCAGGGAGTTCACTTCCCGGTGCAGGGCTTGGCCATCACGACAACGATCAGCCGTTCGCCGGCCGCGGTGGTGTGCGGTGTGACGATGGGAAAGAATTTGTCGCACATGCAGGTGTAGCTGATCTCGCCCAGCCCCGGCGGGCGGATGGTCAGCCCGACCCGGCCGTCCTTGCCCTTCGGCCGGTCGATCTGGACCTTCAGCGTCTGCTTGTCCGGCAACTCGAAGGTGTGCCCCTTCCCGAGCGGGATCGACTTCTGGAGCGCCGCCGCGACCCGGAAGCCGGTCAGCCCCGGCTCGCGCTTGCGGACCTCCCGGGCCAGTTCCTTGAGCTTCGCATCGACGTGCGCCGTCGCGGAGCTGGCGAGGACCACGACCACGGTGACGCGTACCGGCTTGCGGCCGTCACACGGGTCGCCGGACCCGGCCGCGAGGGCGACGGCGATCAGCTTGGCGGTCCCGGCGAACATGGCAGCGTCTCGTTACCGGGTGCGAGGCCCGGCGGCATAGATCATCGGGGCGTCGCCCGGCTTCGGGCACAGCCCACAACTCGGTCGCAGGTCGCGCGGGCCCGGTCGAACGCCGACCAGCGTCACGTCGTCCGGGCCGGCCAGCGGCATCGGGTCGCAGGCGGGCGAGTCGGCGGCGTAGCCCCCGGCCGGCACGTCGCCCGAGACGGCTTCGATCAGCACGTCGTCTGGCCCGGCCAGCTCCAGAACGGCGAACTCCGCCAGCGGGTCGCCGGCCTCCCGCGGCGTTGGCGTCGATTGCACGACAGGCGGCTCGGTCGCCTTGTCCGGCGGTCCCAGCCGTCCGAACGCCAGCCAGGCGGCGAGCACAGCCAGCGCCACGCCGGCCGCCGCTGCGAACCAGGCGCGGTCGCCCCAGGTCGGCGCCGGTGTATCTACTTCGGCCGGCGTCAGCCGGTCGGCCACCGCGCGGCGGACGGCCTCCCAGGTCGCCTCGTCGGGCTGCGGCGGGGCGACGGCCGCCCAAAACTCGGTGTTCGCGGGGGTAAGTTGTTCCTGATCGCGGAGCAGTTCCGCCGCCGTCGGGTCGGCCTCGACCCACTCCGCCACCTGCTTCCTGGTCTGGTCGTCCAACTCGCCGTCCGCGAACCCCGCGAGCCTCGGGAGCCTGCCGTCCGGACCGGACGGGTCGGGGGGGTTCATGGGAATACCTGGTCTGTCAGGATCGCTCGGAGCTTCTGGCGGGCGTAGAAGACCCGACTCATCACCGTGCCGATCGAGATGCCCAGCGCGTCGGCCACCTCGCGATAGGACAGGCCACCGTCGGCGTGCAGCACGAACGTCCGCCGCTGCGCCTCCGGCAGGGCCGCCAGCGCCCGGTCCAGGAGCCGCCGCAGGTCCGCCCGGTCGAGGTGGCCGTCGGGCGGCGATATCGGGTCAACAGGGCCGGGGTCGTCGGCAGGCGGCGACGTTACCCAGGTGTCCCGCCGCCGCCGCTGCCGGCCCACGTCCAGGGCGGCATTGCTGACCACCCGCAGCAGCCACGTCTTGAACGAGCTGTGGCCGCGGAACCGGTCCAGGTGCCGCAGCGCGTTGACGAACCCGTCCTGCACGGCGTCCAGGGCGTCGGCCTCGTGGCCGAGCAGCCGGTACGCCACCTGGTACGCCACCCCGCGGTAGCGGCGGAACAGTTCGTCCAGCGCGGCGACGTCCCCCGCGGCGAACCCTGCCAGCAGGGCGTCGTCGGACGGGGAGGCGGTCGGGACGGCGGCCTGGGCCACGGATACACTCCCTACCTGTGCGGACGCTGCGACCGGCACCCGCATTCGACCGATTCTACCCGTCTCGGGGCCGGAGTTAACTCCCCCGTCCGGTTTTCTGCCATGATCCACGTCCTCCGCTGGGACCCGGCCACGCACACCGGCCGCCGGCTCGACCCGGCCGAACTGCCGGCGACCCACGCCGAGCTGAACGGGGAAGACGCAGTCTGGATCGACCTCGACGACCCGACCACCGAAGAGGAGGAGCGGGTCTTCCGCCAGTTCCTGCCGGTCCACCCGCTGACGCTGGAGGACGTGACCAAGCCCCGCCGCGAGCCGGCCACGGGCGCCCACCTGCCCAAAGTGGAGGAGTTCAAAGACTACCTGTTCGTCGTCGTCAACCCGTTGCCGCCGGGGTTTAGCCCGACCGCCGACGGGGACAAGGGCCAGCCCCCGGCGAACGCCCCTCCCGCCGGGGACCTGCGGGCACGGCGACTCCGGCCACAGCTCAGCGCGGTGATGTCCCACCGGGTCCTCGTCACCCACCATTACGACCCGCTCGCGTCGGTGGACGAGGTGCGCGCCTACGCCGCCCGGCACGAAGAGTGCGCGCGGCGCGGGCCGGACTACCTGTTCCACCTGATCCTCGACCGGATGGTGGACGAATACGCGCCGGTCGTCGAGGGGATCGCCGACCGGCTCGACCGTCTGGAGGACCGGCTCTTCCGCAAGCCGACCCGCGAGGTGCTGGTGCAGCTGCTGCGGATGAAGCGGCAGGTGTCGTACCTCCGCAAGACGCTGATCCTGGAGCGGGAGGTGCTGGCCCGGCTGACGCGCGGCGAGTTCGACCTGATCGAGGCGCGGGAGACCGCCTACTACCGCAACGTGTACGACCACCTGGTCCGGTACACCGAGCTGATCGAGTCCGCCCGGGAGATGGTCAGCGACCTGACGCAGAGCCACCTGGCGGCGGTGTCCAACCGGCTCAACGAGATCATGAAGGTGCTGACCATGATCTCGACGGTGGTGCTGCCGATGACGCTGATCGCTGGCGTCTACGGCATGAACTTCGAGGCGAACGTCTGGCCGGACTACAAATCGTCGTGGGGGTTCCCTTTCGCCGTCGCGGCGATGGCCCTGACCGGGCTCGGGGCGTTCGCGTGGTTCCGCCGCCGCGGGTGGCTCTGAGCTCTGTGTGATCTCCGGCCTTTTGTGGCTACCGCGTCATCAGTGAAAGGCATTCACCACAAAGGCACAAAGGTCACACAAAGACAACACAAAGAAAGGCAGAGCCTTCTCGTCTTCTTGGTGTGCCTTTGTGTGACCTTTGTGCCTTTGTGGTGAATGCCTTGGGGTCAGACACAGCCGCCGGCCTGCGGGGTATAACTGGGGATAGCACTGTTTTGAGGCGGCTTGTCACCCTTCGGCCGGGCCGGTAGGTTAAACCGTTCAGACGCTCACCCGGCGGACCGTCGCCGGTCCCCAGATCGGAGACGCTCATGGCTAAGAAGCGGACCCTGGACCGCCGCGCTCTGCGCGACCAGAATGAGGCCGCCGAGGCGAAGGACAGGGAGAAGGACGACGAAGTCGAGGAAGCCGACGACGAGGCCGAGGCCGACGACGACGAGGACGCGCCGAAGAAGAAGAAAAAGCCCGCCGCCAAGAAGCCCGCCGCCAAGAAGCCAGCCGCCGCCAAGAAGCCCGCGGCCAAGCGCAGCCGGGTCAAGGAGCCGCCGCGGATGAAGGCCGTGTGGGTGGTGTTCGACAACGGCACCAAGCGGATCAAGGAGTTCGCCTACCCGCAGCGGGCCGACGCCGAGAAGTTCCTGGCCGATAAGCAGGAGGAGAAGAAGGGCACCTTCTACCTGTCGATGGTCAAGGAGCCGATCGAGGCGTAAGCGACCTGGGACCGCGGCCGTCCCGGCCGCTCTTGCTCCGCG
>DASSAT010000504.1:0-10946 GCA_035699305.1 Fimbriiglobus sp.
GACGCCGCTCGGCACGTCGCCCGGATCGCCGCCTGCCCGCTGCTGGCGTCGGTCCGGGAACTGGACCTGTGCGGCAACGACCTCGGCAACGGCGGGGTCAACGTCCTGCTGCGGTCGCCGCACCTGGACCGGGTCCAGGAGCTAGACCTGAGCTTCAACAGCGTCTGCGACGGAGGTGTTCGGCTGCTGGCCCGATCGGCGGCGATGCCGCGGCTGCGGGCGCTGGCCCTGTCCGACAACGGGCAGATCGGCAACGAGGGGCTGGCGGCGCTGGCCGACTCGCCGCATCTGGCCGGGCTGCGGGCGCTGGACGTGTCGGGGAACGCCGTCAGCGACGCCGGGATTCAAGCGGTGACTCGGAGCCGGTTCCTCACCCGGCTGAACACGTTGCGTGTCCACGGCAATAGTATCGGCGACGCCGGGGCGGCCGAGTTGGCGGGGTCCGCGCTGGTGGCCCGGATGCTCGCCAGCAGTCCGCGGCTGGACCTCCGCCAGAACGCTGTCGGACCGGCCGGAGCGCTGGCGCTGGCGGCGTCGAAGCACCTGGGCCGGGCGGTCGGGCTGGACCTGTCCGGCAACGTGCTCGGCGACGCCGGGGCGTTCGCCCTGGCCGGCTCCAAATTCCTGACCGGGTTGCGGCGGCTGGGGCTGCGGCAGAACCACATCGGCGACGCCGGGGCCGCCGCGCTGGCGATGTCCGCCCTGATGGCCCGGTTGGCGTTCCTGGACGTGTCGGCCAACCGGCTGACCCGGAAGGGGGTGGACGCCCTCTGGGCCAACCGCGGCAGCTACCGGACGGTCCTCGACACCGCGGGGAACTTCGTCTCCGACAGCGAACTGTGGGACACCGCCACACACGACGGCACGCCGCCGCCGCACGACTTGCACGACGAGGTCGGCCGGGTCCTCCGCCGGCTGATGCCGTCCGTCACCCCGCCGTGACCGCAGCGGGTTGTAGCCCGGCCGGGCGGACCTATAATCCCCCTGCCCGACTGACTCCCTGGACCCGGGAACCCGGACCGATGAGCGACCCCGCGCCGGCCGACCTCTGGAAGCCCGAGTACAAGCGGGTCGTCCTGAAGCTCAGCGGGGAGGCGTTCGGTCAGGCCGGCAAAATCGGGATCAGCCTGGACGAGACGCTCAAGCTCTCCGAGCAGTTGCGGCGGGTGGCGCGGATGGGCGCCCAGGTGGCGGTGGTGGTCGGCGGCGGCAACCTGATCCGCGGGGCGCAGTTCTCCGCCGGACTGAGCACCATCAAGCTGGCCACCGCCGACGCGATGGGGATGCTGGCGACGGTGATGAACGGGTTGGCCCTCCAGGACAGCCTGGAGAGCCTGGACATCGAGACGCGGCTGATGTCGGCAGTGCCGATGGACACCGTTTGCGAGCCGTACATCCGCCGCCGGGCGGTCCGCCACCTGGAGAAGGGGCGGATCGTGATCCTGGTCGGCGGGACCGGCAACCCGTTCGTCACCACCGACACGGCGGCGGCGCTGCGCGGCCGGGAGATCGGCGCCGACCTGTTGATGAAGGCGACCAAGGTGGACGGGGTGTACGACTCCGACCCGGACAAGAACCCGCACGCCGAGCGGTACGAGCGGCTGACGTTCCAGAAGGCGCTGCACGACCGGCTGCGGGTGATGGACGTGAGCGCCTTCGACATGTGTTCGGAGGCGAAGCTGAAGGTTCTGGTGTTCAACTACCGGGCTGACCGGGCGATCGAGCGGGCCATCGCCGGCCACCCGATCGGCACTTTAATAACAGCCGAGTAATCAGGGGCAAGGGGCGAGGGGCAAGAGGAGAATCTAGTTCCTCACTTCCCTTGCCCCTCGCCCCTTGCCCCTTGCCCCTGGTGAACCCATGAACGCCGCGCAAATCCTCAAGGACGCCGAGGGCCGCATGGAGAAGGCGCTCGACGTGCTCCGCAACCAGCTCAAGGGCTTACGGACCGGGCGGGCCAGCCCGGCCATGCTCGACGGTATCCGGGTCGAGTACTACGGCTCGCCCACCCCGATCAACCAGATCGCCAACGTCTCCTGCCCGGACCCGGCGTCGATCTTCATCAAGCCGTTCGCGGCCGACGACCTCAAGGAGATCGAGAAGGCGATCCGGTCCAGCGACCTCGGGCTGGCCCCGAACAACGACGGCAAGGTGATCCGGCTGAGCGTCCCGGCGATGAGCGGCGACCAGCGCAAGAAGATCGCCCAGCAGATCAAGAAGCAGGCCGAGGAGCAGAAGGTCTCTTGCCGCAACGTCCGCCGGGACGCCAACAAGGCGCTCGACCAGTCGGAGAAGGACGGCGACCTGACCGAGGACGAGCGGGATAAGCACAAGGAGAAGGTGCAGGCGCTACTCAAGACCTACGAAGGGAAGCTCGACGACCTGGCCAGCAAGAAGGAGAAGGAAGTGATGGAGGGCTGACCACGGCGACCGTCGGCTCTTACAGCACCCGCGTACAATCACGGGCACCCGCCGAAACAGGGCGGGTGCCCGGTGCTTTCTACCCCTGGGACCGCGGCCGTCCCGGCCGCCCCACCTTCACCAAGCGGGGACCTCCGGCTGTCCGCGGAAGGCCCCCGACTCGCGTAGCAAGAGCGGCCGGGACGGCCGCGGTCCCAGGTATAACCGCTCTATGCGAACCCTCCGATCCGTCTTCGACCTGTTCCCGGACGCCCGCACCCGCGGCCTCAGCCGCGACGAGCTGGCCGCCAGCCGCGACCGGTTCGGGGCGAACCGGCTGACCCCGCTCCCCCGCGAGCCGGTCTGGAAGAAGTTCCTGGAGAAGTTCGACGAGCCGATCATCAAGATCCTCCTGGCCGCTACCCTGCTGAAGATCACGGTAGACGTGTTCGAGGCATCGCCGCTGGCCGGCGCCGTCGGGCTGACCGTGGTGGTCGTCGGGGTCGCGGTCGCGTACCTGCTGCGGCTGGGCGGGTGGGTGCCGTCGGTGCTGTTCGCCTTCGCGGGCGGTCTGTTCGCCCTGTCGGTGGCGCTGGGGCACCCGTCGGTCGAGGGGTTGGCCGTGATGATCGCGGTCGCCCTGGCGACCGGCGTCTCGTTCGCCAGCGAGTACCGCAGCGACCGGGAGTTCGAGAAGCTCAATGCCGCCAAGGACGCCGTCCGGGTCAAACTGGTCCGCGGTGGGGACGTACTCACCGCCCCGCTCGAAGAGGTCGCGGTCGGCGACCTGGTGCTGCTGGAGACGGGGGACGAGGTGCCGGCCGACGGCCGGCTGACCAAGGGGGCGGTGCTGCGACTCGACCAGTCGCTGATGACCGGCGAGTCGGAGCCGGCCGCGAAGTCCGCCCGCCCGGACGACGACGAGTCCGACGGGCCGGACCAGCCCGGGTGCCTGTACCGCGGGACGCAGGTGGTGGACGGGCTGGGCGAGATGATCGTCACCAACGTCGGCGACGACACCATGCTCGGCCAGATCGCCCGACGGCTCTCCGGCGAGTCGCCCGACGAGGCCGACGAACCGGAGGCCGGGTCCGCCGCCGGGCGGGTGCAGCAGAAGTTGACCCTGACCAAGGAACTGACCCCGCTTCAGCAGAAGCTGGCCGTCCTCGCCGGCCTCATCAGCAAGGTCGGGTACGCCGCCGCCGCCGCGATCTTCGTCGCCCTGCTCGTGCGCGGGATGTTCTTCACCAACCCCCGGGAGGTGTACTGGCCGGACGACCCGTCGGAGGTCCTCGCCGTTGCCCGCAACCTGCTCGGGTACTTCGTGTACATGGTCATCATCGTGGTGGTGGCCGTCCCCGAGGGGCTGCCGATGAGCGTGACCGTGTCGCTGGCGCTGGCGATGCGGAAGATGACCCGGGCGAACTCGCTGGTCCGGCAGCTGGTCGCCTGCGAGACGATCGGCTCGGCGACGGTGATCTGCTCGGACAAGACCGGCACCCTGACCCAGAACCGGATGCGGGTCGAGCGGGTCGGCGTCGGCGGGGCGGTCCGCGACCGGGCGGCCGGTGCAACCACGCCCGTGACCCTGGACCGCGTCCGGTCCCCCGACCGCGGGGCGGTCGAGTGGGTCGGGCTGAACGCGGCCGTGAACTCGACCGCGACGCTGGAGGCGAAGGGCGGCAAGACGGTCGTCGTCGGCAACACGACCGAGGGCGCCCTGCTGGCCTGGCTGAAGGACGCCGGGGCGGACTACACGCAGTTCCGGCTGGAGTTCCCGTCCTCCTACCGGCTGGCGTTCTCGTCCGAGCACAAGAAGATGACGACAGTCGCCCGGGTCGGCGACCGGCTGGTGTGCCTGGTCAAGGGCGCGCCCGAGGTCGTCCTCGCGCTGTGTACCCGGACGATCGATGACGCTGGGAAGGTGTCCGAACTGTCGGACGCCGCGCGGGAGGCGATCCGCGACCAACTCGCCGCCGCGTCGGGCGACGCGATGCGGACGCTCGCCTTCGCCCACGCCGAGTTGCCGGCCGACTTCCCGGACGACGAGCAGACCATCGCGGACCGCAGCCACGAGCTGGAGGTCGGGATGGTGTTCGCCGGGTTCGTCGCCATCCGCGACCCGCTGCGGCCGGACGTGCGCGAGGCGGTGGACCGCTGCCGTGAGGCTGGGATCGAGGTGAAGATGATCACCGGGGACAACGCCGAGACGGCCCGCGCCATCGCTCGGGACGCCGGCCTGCTCGACGCCCCGGGCGCCCTCGCCCTGACCAGCGACGAGTTCGCCAAGCTCTCCGACGACGAGCTGCGCGACCGCCTCCCGGGGCTGCGGCTGCTCGCTCGGGCGAAGCCGCTCGACAAGTACCGGATGGTCAAGCTGCTCCAGTCGCAGGCCCAGGTCGTCGCCGTGACCGGGGACGGGACCAACGACGCCCCGGCGCTCAAGAAGGCCGATGTCGGGCTGGCGATGGGCATCGTCGGGACGGAGGTGGCCAAGGAAGCGAGCAAGATCATCCTGCTCGACGACGCATTCAGCACCATCGTCAAGGCCGTCCACTGGGGCCGGGCGCTGTACGAGAACATCCAGCGGTTCATTCAGTTCCAACTCACCATCAACGTCAGCGCCCTGGCGATCGCGCTGCTCGGACCGTTCCTCGGGTTCAAGCCGCCGTTCACCGTGCTGCAACTGTTGTGGATCAACGTCATCATGGACACGTTCGCGGCGATCGCGCTGTGCTCGGAGCCGCCGCGGCCGGGGCTGATGCGAGCGCCGCCGAAGCGCCGCGACGAGAGCATCCTGACCCCGGCGATGGTCGGCAACATCCTGCTGACCGCCGGGTTCTTCGTGGTGGTCATGCTCGCGCTGTTGTGGGCGATGGCCGGCACCCCGGAGAATCCCGGCCTATTCGGGGCGACCGGTGAGGACGTGGCGTGGCTGGTCCGGTCCGGCGTGGAGGAGGAGATAGTGCCGGCGTCGGCACTGGAGCGGGCGGCCGACGGGGCGTGGCGGCAGAAGCTCCCCGGCGGCGACGCGCGGCCGGTGCAGGTCGAGTTCACCGCCTACCAGGCGACGGTGTTCTTCACTGTCTACGTCTTCTTCCAGGTGTGGAACCAGATCAACTGCCGGTCGCTGACGCCGGAGGTGTCGGGGCTGCGCGGGCTGTGGCGGAACCCGTACTTCCTGCTGATCGCGTCCTTGACGGTCGTGGGGCAGGTGGTCATCGTGACCTTCGGTGGCGCGGTGTTCGACGTGGAACCGCTGGGCCTGCGGGACTGGCTGCTGATCGCGGCGGCGACCATGTCGGTGCTGGTCTTCGCCGAGGTCTCGCGGCTGATCCGCAAGGCGGTCTAATGTAGTCCGCTCGCTCCGCGAGCGGATCGGCGAAGACCGCTCGCGGAGCGAGCGGACTACATTCGGGGGAGGGGTCGTGAGCGAGGATCGGGCCAAGCTGGGGGAGATCGCCGCGAAGCTCCGCATCGGCGGCTATCACCGGCACGTCTTCCTGTGCATCGGCGGGACGTGCTGCCCGTCGAAGGTCGGCGAGGAAGCCTGGGAAGCTCTGAAGAAGGAACTCAAGGACCGCGACCTCACGCCGGGGACGGACGCGAGCGCCGTCTACCGTACAAAGGTCGGTTGCCTGCGGGTTTGCACGGACGGGCCGATACTGGTCGTCTACCCTGAAGGGACGTACTACTTCGGCATGACCGCCGACCGCATCCCGGAGTTCGTGCAGAAGCACCTCATCGACGGTCAGCCGGTGGAGGAGTGGGTGTTCGCTCGCAACCCGCTACCGCCCTCGGCCTGACGGACCCATGCGGCCAGCGTCCCGCGGACGAACCACGGGCTGGCGACCGAGATGTGCCCGCCGAGCCAGCCCTGGCGCAGGAACCGCGGCGACCACTGCGTCCGGTGCAGCTTGTCCGCGACCGCCGGGTCCGACGGCCGGCGGAACCCGACCATGCCTGCCGCGACCGTCCGCCGCCGGTCCGCCGTGCCGAGTAGCCGCGTCCCGATGCCCAGGAAGAAGATGTCCAGCCGGCTCTCGACGGAGAGGATGCCGGCCGTCGTCCGGTGCAGCGCCGCCGATAGGTCGTAGTCGGGAGAGAGTCCCGACCCGACGAATGCCGCGCTCGTGACCGGCTCGTTGGGGGCGAGTTGTTCGAGGGCGTAGACGGCGATCGCGGTGCCGGCCGAATGCGCGAGGACGTGGACCGGTTCCCCCTGATAGGCGGCCTGCGTCTCGCGGATGCGGGCGGCCAGGTCGGCCGCGACTCGGCGGTGGTGTTCGGTCCGCCACAGGTCGGCGAAGGTCAGGACCGCCCGAAACCCCTGCTGCCAGCGGATCAACTCGATCCGGTGCGGCAGCCCCGCGGCCGACAAGGACCGCCGCCACGCCCGGCCGACTACCCAGACGTCGTTGATCCCGCCGAGCAGGAAGATCGTGCCGCGGCTCACCGCGCGAACACCTCGCGCAGGAACGTCTGCGTCTCGTCCCACAGGTCGGCCGCCTTCTCGAAGTCCACCTCCATCCGCTTGACCTCGTGCCGGGTCTTGAGCGCGGGGTGCGGGGCGAGCTTCACCTGCGGGTGGACCGGAAACTGATAGCCGCCGCCCTGCGCCAGCTTCGCCTCCGTCTCGGGTTTCAACAGGAAGTCGATGAGCTTCCGCGCCCCGGCCGGGTTCGGCCCGCCCTTGACCACGGCGAGCGTGTTGGGGAGATACAGCGTGCCCATCCGCGGGTGGGCCGGGTGGCCGGCCGCATCGGGGAAGATGATCGCCACGGGCTTGCCGGCGTCCAACTCGATTACCGCGTCGTCGGTGTCGGTCATGCCGACCGCGAACTGGCCGTCCGCGACGCCGCGGGCCGACTGCCTGTTGCCGGGAACGATCTGCACGTCGTTGGCTTCCAGGCCGCGGTAGTACGCCTTCGCGGCGTCCGGCCCGAGCACCTCGAACAGACAGGCGGCCTGCGTGGCGCTGGTGCCGAACTGCGGCTTGGACATCGCCACCTTGCCCTTCCACTTCGGATCGGTCAGCTCCAGCACCGACTTCGGCCGCTCGGCCTCCGGGACCAGGTTCGTGTTGACGATCAGCACCCGCGCCCGCTCGGCGAACGCCTGCCAGGTGCGATCCTTCGCCTTCGACCAGGCCGGGTGCCCCGCGGCGACCGGACTCTCGTAGGGTTCGTACAGCCCGGCCCGCGCCGCGCGGATGGTGCCGAGGATTTCGTTGTTCCAGTGCACGTCGGCCCGTGGCCGGCCGGCCTCCTGCTGCAACTCGGCGACGAGGCTCACCGACTTGTTCGCCTCGGTGTCGAACTTCGGGGCGACGGCCAGCCCGGACTCCTTGTGGAAGTCGGCGAAGACGCCCTCGGCGAAATCCGGGTCTTGGGCGCAGTAGACGACCACCCGGCTCTCGGGCCGCTGGCAGCTGGCGAACGCGAGGGTGGCCAGCGCGAGCAGTAGTGAGGGTCGCGTCATCGTAGCCTGCTCGGGGTGCGGCATTTCCTGGGACCGCGGCCGTCCCGGCCGCTCTTGCTTCCGCGGCCGGAGACATCCCGATTGACGCGGACTGCCCCCGCCGGGTGGAGGCGGTGCGGCCGGGACGGCCGCGGTCCCAGGTCACACCTTGAATATCTCTCGCACGTTGTCCCTCAGCAACCACGTGCCCAGCGCCACGGCTTCCGCCTCGCTTAGTCGGCCGGGGCGGACGAACTCGTCGGCCAGCGCCTCCGCCAGGATGCGCCGGTACATCGCGTACTTCGGCAGCACGAACTCCAGCTTGTACGCATCGGAATAATAGCCGACCTGCTTGGTCTTCGGCACCGCTTGCAGGCGCTCGGTCAGGTCGCGGCGGACGTAGGCCGGGATGTTCGAGTACCACCAGTGGCCGAGGGTGACGACGTTCGGGAATATCCACGAGTATGCCACCAACTCCTGGTTCTGGCCGCTGGTCAGCACCGAGATCGGGAACGTCACCTCCGGGAAGGCGTTGAACAACTCGCGGTACTGGATCAAGCTTGTCCGCCGGTCGAACAGGTCCTGTCCCTGGTAAACGCCGTTCGCGTACACCTGGCGGTTTACCCCGATCATCAGGTCGAACGGCAGCCGAAACTCGCGGCAGCACTCGGCCAGCATCCAGAAGACGGAGTTGCCCTTCACCGGGTCCGGGGACGGCGCGAAGTCCGGCGGCAGCGAGATGGCGCACGCCTTCGCCCCCTTGCCGACGAACCGCTCGAACAGCGACCGCAGCGCCTTCCGCAGCGACGGCAGGTCGCCAACCTCGACGCCCGTGACCTTGGCGAGTAGGTCCTTGACCCCCGGCTCCTTGAGTTTGAAGACCAGCGTGTCCGTTCGCAGGCACGGCACATATCGGGAGCTGTCGAAACCCACCAACGGATCATCAAACTCGTTGGTCAAGAAAATGCGTTCCAACTTCGTCTTCTCAACGACCTGCCGCTCCCAGTCCTTCTGTGCGAACGCCTTCTCGGCGGCGTCGAACAGCGCGTCGGCGTCGGCGGCCGTCACCCGGTCGCGGTCGTAGCCGAGGAACGTCCGGGCGATGTCCACGAACCAGCCGTACTGCGTGGTGTTGTCGAACCGCTCCATGTGCCGGACGATCTCCCGCACCCGGTCGCGCGGGGCCACGTTCTTCGCCAGCGGCGTCTGCGGCATCCCGGCGGAGTGGGCGAGTTCGGTGTAGTAGTGGTAGCCGAGGATGTCGTCGAGCGACTTCGATACCGGACTGAGCGGGTCGATGTGCGAGTGCGGGTCGATGAGCGGCACGGCGGCCAGGGCGGCGGTCAGGTCGCGGACGAGGGCGTCAGCCATGGCGGGCCTCGGGGTAGGAAGTGCCGGGCGCTCCGGGGTACGTCTTACAACGCCTGGCAACAATTACAACGCATCGGGGGTGCGCCGCGAAGGTCTGTCCGATGCGGTCAACCGCCTCTCGGGTCAGGGGTTGGGTCGATGCGTCGGGCGTCGGCTCGGGCCGCGAAGTGGATTGGCACACCCGCTGCATTGACCCCTCTCGTCCCGCCGGACATGGACATGCCGACGGGACGGTGTGACGGGCGCGACCGGCCGAGCCTCTCCCCCAGGCGGAGCCGACCCCCAACGCGACCGCCGCACCGCATCGGCGGCCGACCCCTCCCCCCAGGGGCCGGCCGCCGGGAGAGAGATTCCCCCCTCTCTCCGACCCTTCCCCCGACACGTCGAGACTCCAGTCAGGACCTCCTTCCCCCGGGCACCCCTCCACCCCCCAGGAGGGGTGCCCTCACTTTCCGGGTCGGCATCGGCAGCAGTTCAGGTAGGACCGTCAAACACGACCAGAGCTACCCACGTTCCCAGAGATTCTCTGCTCCATCGACCACTGATTTGTTGCAGATCGTAGCCCGCCCGGATATATTCTGATAATTCAGGCAGTAACTCAGTTTGACCGGGCAAGATTCCTCACTATCTTAGGCATCGCCTGAAATCAGTCAAAATATCACGAACTCGAATCAGTCGTTGCAAACGCTTTTCAGGATCTGTCGAAAAGTCGAGGCTGATGAGGTGTTCCATGGGCCGGTGCGTCGGCGTCGTCCTCTGGCTTGGGATCGCTGGCCCGGCGTTCGGCCAGCAGATCACGTACTCGGTCACGTTCGACGACCCGAACCAGACGTTCGCCAACTACTACCAGCCGCTCACGCAGAACCTCCAGGCGGCCGGCGGGCTGTGGAACAACTACCTACGGCCAGCGTCCGCGATCAACCTCGAAGTCGTGGTGAAGTTCAACACCGGCATCGCCCGGGCGACGGGCCGCAGTTTGGACGTGGTGCTATCCCGGCGGACGGCCGAGGGGTTCAACCTGTACGAGCAGGGGGCGGGGTCCGAGGTCCGCACCGGGATCGACCCGAACCCGGCGAGGGCCGACATCGAGCTGGCGCTCAACCCCGACTACCTGCGGAACGAACTCTGGCTCGACCCGGACCCGGCCCGGCGGACCGCAACGGTCCCGACCAACCGGACCGACGCGATGTCGGTGATGATGCACGAGCTGGGGCACGCGTTCGCGTACAACGGGTGGCGGAAGGGGAAGACCGACCAGACCGGGACGATCGGCGACCTGCCCGGGAACTACCTGTCCACGTTCGACCAGTACGTCCGGCGGGACGGCGACGTGCTGGTGTACGACGGCCCGCTCGCGACGTCCCGGTACGGCGGCAAGCCGGTGCCGATCACGCTGGGAAGTTACGCCCACCTCGGCAACAAGTTCGCCGACCCGGGCGAGACCCAGTTGCCCGGCACCGACCTCATCCCGGACCTGATGAACGGGGTGGCGTTCTACCGCGGCACTCGGTACGACCTCTCGATACTTGACGTGGCGATCGTGGCCGACAGCGAGGTGCCGACGGTCCCGGTCCCGGAGCCGATCCTGGGCCTGGGCGTCGGGGTGGTCGGGCTTGCGGGGTTGACCCTACGTCGGGCACGGCGGGCCGGCGTGGGCTAGTGATCGACCGCGGAAGTTCTTGTAGGGTGGGTCGAGTCTTCGAGGCCCACCGTCT
>DASSAT010000505.1:0-4794 GCA_035699305.1 Fimbriiglobus sp.
AACGAGCTCGACTCGTTCAACTGCGTCGGGTCTGCCACAGCAGCCACCCGCCGGCCGCCACCACGACGGTGCCCGCCGCGAGGAGCTGCTGGGCGGTGGTCAACTGCCGGAACGTCGACCGCACGGGCCGGATCGCGTCATCGACGACCGTCAGCCCGCCCACGGCCGCCGCGATCACCAGCCCGAGGGCGACCGCCATCAGAACCGCGTAGCCGTTCAGGAGCCGCGGCAGGACCAGGGCGGCCCGCGGCCCGCGGTTGAGTTCGCTGTCGATCTGGCAGCACCGCCGGTACAGGGCCACCAACAGTTCCCGGTCCGCCTGCTCCAGGCTCCGCGTCGTCAGCCAGGGGCGGACGACGTCGCCCAGCCCGCGGTAGTACTCCCGCGCCGGGCCGTCCGTGGCGGCGGCCAACACCTCGCACGCGCTGACGAGTCCCTGGTGGGCCGCCACGTACTTCGCCGGGTCGTACCGGCAGGCGGCGCCCGGCTTCGTCACGAACGCGCGGACCACCCTGGTCCAGGCCCACCACCGCCGTCGCAGTTCGTGGTCCGCCAGGTCCGTCGGACGCATGTGATCGGCCCTCACTGCCGGCGTCATCGGTTCATCCCCAGAAGCGTCTCCCAGATCATGATGCCGACCGGGCCGAGGATGGCGATGAACAGGGCCGGCATGATGAACAGGATCGTCGGGAACAGCAACTTCACGTTCGCCTTCTGGGCCATCTCCTCAGCCGCCAGCACCCGCCGGGTGCGCAGGGTCTCGGCGTGGACCCGCAGCCCCTTGACCAGGCTGGCCCCGAACCGCTCCGACTGGAGGATGACCGCAGTCAGGCTCCGCAGCTCCTCCAGGTCGGCCCGGTGGGCGAACTGCTTGAGGGCGTCGCCCGCGGACCGGCCGAGCTGGATCTCCTGTTGCACGATTTGCAGCTCGGTCGCCAGCAGCGGGTGGGCGGTCCGCAGCTCGTTGGAGACGCGCCGCAGCGCCCCGGCGAGGCTCGCCCCGCCCTCCAGGCAGATGATGAGCACGTCCAGGGCGTCGGGTAACGCCCGCCGGAAGTTGGTCTGCCGGGCGTTCTTCTTCGAGTCCAGCCAGAAGCTCGGGCCGATCATCCCGAACGTTCCGAGCAGCGCGCCGACGAGCACGCTGTACTGGAACGGGACCAGCCCGATCAGGCCGGCGACCGCCCCGACCGCCGCCGGGCCGACCATGAGGGCCAGCTTCACGCCGAGAAAGACGACCATCGCCTGCCGGCTGTAAAGCCCGGCCTGGACCAGTCGGGCTTGAAGTCTCGTCCGGTCCCCCTCGGTCTTGGGGAGCAGCACCTTCCCCATCTTCGGCAGGGCCGTCTTGGCGAAATCGGCGACGGCGTCCGGCTGGGTCGCCGGATCGTTGGGCCGGGCGAACTCCCGGAGCCGTTGGTCGAGCCGGGTGCGCCGGCCGCCGGCCACCAGCACGACCATCAGCGCCAGGCTGCTGACCGCGAGGAACGCCACGACGGGCATCACACCCAACTCGGCCATGACCGGTCCCCCCCAAGCGGCAGTTCTTGTAGGTCGGGTCGAGTCTTCGAGGCCCGACTCCGGTCCCCCTCTCCCCGCTGGGGAGAGGGGTTAGGCGTGAGGGGTCTTGGCCTGTGGAGGCTATCCCCTCACCCCCGGCCCCTCTCCCCAGCGGGGAGAGGGGAGGAAGAAGTGTGCCCCACCGCCATCCTCAGTTCGACCGCCGACCTCGCCCTTTGCAACGAAGCCGCCTTCGCCCCGATCGTCGCTGTCGTCCCGTTCGACGACGCGGCCCATGTCGTCTCGATGCACAACGCCTGCCCGTTCGGTCTCGGGGCGGCGGTGTTCACGGCCGACACCACCGCCGGTCAGAAGCTCGCCGCGGAGCTGCGGGCCGGCGCCGTGGTGGTCAACGACGTGATCGTCCCGACGGCGCACCCGGCGACACCGTTCGGCGGCCGCGGCGCAAGCGGCTGGGGCGTCACCCAGGGGGCTGAGGGGCTACTCCAGATGACCGTGCCGCAGGTGGTCACGGTCCGCAGGGGCACGTTCCGGCCGCACGTCGATGCGGCTTTATCACGCGACCCGGCGGCCGGCGACGTGACGCGGGGCATCCTGCGCTTCACCCACGGGCGAACGCTCGGCGAACGCTGGCGGGGCTTGCGGCAGATGCTCGGCGGGATGCGGCGGGCAAGTCGTCAGGTCGTCAAGTCGTCAGGTCATCAAGTCGGAGACACCCGGCCCGGACTTGATGACCTGACGACTTGATGACTTGACGACTACTTCTGCAGCGATGCCGGCTTCTCGGTCAGCTTCTTGAGCGACATCGCGTCCAGCGTGAACACCTCGCCCGGGACGCCGGACGAGGCGGCGTACACCTTGCCGTCGCCGGCCGGCTTGCCGAGGACCAGCGTCGCGGTCGGCTGGCCGTCAGACTCGATCGTGAACACGGTCGCGTCCGGGTTGAGAGCCGGGTCCACCCCGTACTCCGGCTTGCCGGCGCCAACGAACGTCGCCGCCTTCGGGGCCGTCAGCGCGGCCAGCAGCGCGTTGAGCTTCGCCGGGTCCGGCTTGTAGTCCTCCGGGCGGACCCCGACCCACTCGGCCCCCTTCTTCTGGGCCACGTACTCCCGCGGGCTGCCGAAGATGCCGGTGAACCCCTTGACCGTCAGCTTGCGCACCTTCCCCGGGTCGAGCCGGTAGACGGTCGGGTCGCGCAGGTCGTCCGTGGCGAACCGGTCGAAGGTCGCCTTGCGGGCCGTGAACACCACCGGCCGGCCGACCTGTTGCGCGTAGACGTGCTGCTTGTCCTCGGTCTCGTTGCCGAAGTGGTAGACGATCTCGCCGGGCTTGTCCTTACCCTTGAGTCCGACCGTCACCATCATCAGCGGGGCGGCCGGGTCCAGGCCCCACTTCTTGAGTTCCTCCGGGGTCGGCTTCTCGGTCACCACGCGCTCGGCGATCGAGCCGGACAGGAGGCCGAGCAGGCCGGACACGCCCTTCGGGTCGGCCGACTTGCCCTTGCGCGAGTCGGGCTTGGCGAACGTCCACCCGCCGGCCGGGGTGTCGGCCTTCGTCAACTCGTACTGCTCCTTCCCACGGTTGAACGCCAGCCGGTCGGCCTGCTGGGTGCCGAACGACTTGAGTTTCGGGTCGAGCAGGTCGAGCCGGCCCTTGGTGACGAGGCCGAGGAGCGTCAGCGGCGCCTTCAGGTCCACCTTGGCGTTGTCCGCGGCCTTGCGGACGAAGACCGCGTCGCCCTCCGGCTTGCCGAAGGTCAGTTCCACCGGCGTGCCCTTGAGCTTCGGTTCCGGCGGCGGCTTGTCCCCCTCGGCCTTGGCCGGCGCCTCGACGCCGTTGTACCAGACCTTGACGGCCGCGCGCGTCTCCGCTCCGGCGAAAGCGGCGTCGTTGGGCGCGGCGAGTATCTCCGTCGCGGCGCGCGGCCTCGTCAGCGCGGTTAGCAGCGCGGCGACCTGGCTGGCCTTGGCCTCGGCCGGCTCCGGGCCGCCGTAGAGCAGCCACTTGCCGCCGACCTTGCGGAGCTTCACCGTGTCCTTGCCGACGGTCAGGTCGATGGCGTCGATCCGGTCGCGCCGGACTGGGCTGAGCAGGTCGCGGTTACGCAGCGCGTCGGGGTGGAGGACCGACTGCCGTAGCCCGTCGAGCCGGTCGGTGGCGACCATCAGCACCGCCGGGTCGCCCTCCAGCCGGGCGTACACCTTGGCCGGCAGGACCGGCTTGCCGTTCTCCTCGACGCGCTTGCCGAAGAACGCGACCTCCGGCGGGCCGTCCTTCGTCTTCAGTTCGACGCGGACGACGCCCGGGTCCGTCGGGGTGAGGCCGTACTTCGACAGGTCGTCGCCCGGGTGCTCGATATAGTCGCCACGGCCGCCGACCTGGAGGGCGGTGAGCATGTTCAAGAGCGGTCGTACGCCGGTGAGCGGGGCGTCGTTGGGGTGCGGCGCGGGGTCGCCGGCGTAGTCGGCGGCGCCGTACCCGGCGGGGGTGGCGAAGCCCCACTCCCCGGGCGCGGTCTGGACCAGGGTCAGCTCCTTGCCGGCCGCGGTGATCTTCACCGACTGCACCTCGGACGGGTCGCGGATGTCGGCGCCGAGGATGCGGCGGACGCGGTAGTCGGGCAGCCACTTGGCGAGCTTCCACGCCTCGTTGTCGGTGGCGTCGGGGCGGAACAGGGACGCCAGGTCGGACTTGCGGACGGCCAGCGGCCGGCCCGGGGCGGCCGACGTACTGACGTAGGTGATCGCCTGGTCGCCGCCGATGGTGGTGTTGCCGACGTTGACCGTCTGCGATCGGTCGGCCCCGGCCCGCAGCGTCACCTTGAGGGTCGGGTCGGCCAGCCCGTGGACGCTGAGGTTGCCGGTCAGGTTCGGGTCGGCGACCGGCTTGGCCGCGAACAGGTCGCGGACGACGTTGTCGATGGCGAACCCCTCGACCCGGGCGGTGGTCGGGTGGGTGAGCGTCCAGCGGCCGTCGGCGCCCTTGCTGAACACCAGCCGGCCCTCGGTCGGCTGGGTGCGGACGATCTCGACGGTGTCGATCTCCTTGGCGGTGACGCCGGCCGACACGAGCGGGGCCATCAGCCCGTCGGCGGCCACCGAGGTGCCGCTGTCCCCTTCGAAGAGGACGAGGATCAACAGGCCGGCCGCCAGCGCCAGGACCAGCCCGAGGAAGACGGCGGTGAGTCGAAAATTCATATCAGCCCCGCTGCTCAGTAAAAGAGGGGGAGAAGAGGAGAGGGGGAGAAGAGGAGAAAGACCTATCTTCGTCTCC
>DASSAT010000506.1:0-5824 GCA_035699305.1 Fimbriiglobus sp.
GTGCCACACCCACCCGGCGGCGGTGACGGCCGGCGTCCGCGCCGCCCACCTCGGAGCGCAGGCGTCCATGCTCGCCATCGGGCTGGTCCCCGTGTTCTTGGCCAGCGGGCTGTTAAGCTTCCTGGTGGCGGTGGTCGGCCACTACCAGGTGCTAGGCCTTCAAGAGGTCCGGGCGATGATCGCCGACCCGACCTCCCGGGGGGTGCTGCTGGCCAAGGTCCGCGAGATGTCGGACGGGCGGGCCGACGTGCGCGAGCGGATAGGGCGCGACCTGTCGGCGGAGGAGGCGGCGCGGACGGCCCGCCGGCTAGACGAGTTGATCGACCGGCAGCGGGCGGAGGCGGACCGGCGGCGGGAGCACCTGACCCGGCCGGAGCGGGCGATGCTGGACCGGGTCGCGCGGATGCCGACGAACGTGCCGCGAGCGGACGATCTGTCCGTCCAGGAGGTGGAGATGGTCCTCCGCGGCGCCCGGGCGACGGCGGCCCGCCCGGTGGGCGCGGAGCGGTGGGGATACTTCTTTACCTTCGCGGTGTTCCCCGTGATGGTCATGCCACTGATCTGGGCGGCGTTCGCGTTCGCGTTCCGCGGCGGGCTGGCGCTGTCGCTGGCCGGGATCACGCTGGTGCGGCCGGACGGCCGCCGGGCCGGGCGGTTCCGCTGCGCGGTCCGCGAGTTGCTCGTCTGGCTGCCGATCACACTGCTGCTGCTGGCGAGCATGTGGGTGCAGACGGTCTTCCCGGCGCAGGTGGCGTTGCGGACCGGGCTGTGGCTGACGGCGGCGCTGCTGCTGCCGGTGTACGTGATGATCGCGCTGCGGAACCCGACCCACCCGCCGCAAGACCGGATCATGGGCACGCACCTGGTCCCGGTGTAACGGGCGCTGCCATGACCGAATCCGAATGGCTCACATCGACTGACGGGTCCGCATTGTACGACCACTTGTTCCCATACCATATCCCGCCACGAGGCCGCAAACTGCAACTCTACCTGTGCGCCCTGGGCCGGGCCGTGTGGGACCGTCTCCCGGCCGCCTGCCGCGCCGCCATCGCCTTCGCCGAACGTGACGCCGACGACCCCCGAGCCGACCCGTACACCTGTCATGCCATCATCGATGCCTTCGTCCGAATGGCGCTGGCGTTTGCCAACCCGGAGGCCATCGCTCAGTGTGAACGGGACCTGCGGGCCGTCGGGCTGGAGGTGGCGACCGGACCGCCGTGGCGCGGCTCGGCTGAAGAGTGGACCCGATATATCCAACTGGCGCTCCTGCCGAACGCGTTCTCTGGCCGGCCGCGCCCGGCACTTGCTGGCGCCGACCACCGACCCGACCTGATCCGCTGCGTGTTCGGCAACCCGTTCCGGCCGACTGCGTTCGACCCGCAATGGCGGACCGGCACGGCGGTCGGCCTGGCCCGCACGATGTACGAGTCCCGCGACTTCGGCGCGATGCCGGTCCTGGCCGACGCACTCGAAGAGGCCGGCTGCGACAGCCCCGATGCGCTGGCCCACTGCCGCGGCGAGTCGCCGCACGCCTGCGGCTGCTGGGTAGTCGATGGGGTATTGGGAAAGTAACGCCGCCGGGGGCCGATTCGACCCCCGGCGGTGACGGATGACCTGACACGAGACTACGGCGGCGGCGGGGTGGGCCGTGGCGGGGCGTCGCTGTCCTTCTTCCCCTCCTTGCCCGGCTTGGAGGTAGTCGTCGGGGCGGTGGACCCGCTGCCGCACCCGACGCCCGTCAGGACCAGGGCCAGACCGACGACCGCCCCGTACACGATTCGCTTCACGGACGACCTCCCGAAAGGTTGAGGGACGGGCCAGTCAGTTCCCGACCTGGCTGGCGTCGAACACCCGCCCATCCTGGTAGCCGGACATGTAGATGAACACCGTCCAGCTGTCGCCGGACGTGCCGACCCGGCGGACCGACCGGACCGCGCCGTCGCCCAGGGCGAACAGGACGACCCCGCTGTGCTTGCCGCCGAGGGTGTACCAGTCGGCCGCCGTAGGCAGCCCCCAGGCGGTCGGGTACGCCCCGACCCCGGCCCACGCCGAGGCCCGGGTGCGGGCGCCGGAACTCTCCCCGGAGAGCGTCTCGCCGAACATCAGCGTGTTGCTCAGCCCGTCGGCCGCGGTCGCCGACTCCAGGCTGACCTGGCTGCGGTTGCCCAGAAGCCCGATGTACCGGTCGCCGACCAGCCCGCTGTACCCGGCGATGCCGACGTAGTTGGTCCGGCCGAACGCCTCGCCGCCGGCCCCGATCGCCCGCCGGGTCCCGGTGATGGTGAACGACGTTGCCGCCGCGCTCTCCTTCCAGGTGTACATGCGGATGTACGTCCCCAGCGAGTTGGCGTAGGGGTCGTCGGACGGGCACAGGTACGTCTTGATCCGCGTGTTCGCCGCGGTAATGGTCGCCGTGTTGGCGGGGTCCGACCACGTCGGGTAGACCTTGTCCAGGGCCAGGTAGTTGGCCGGCAGCCCCGTCAGAAACAAGCGGTAGACGTTCTCCTGTTCGATGTACGGCAGCAGGAAGACCAGCGAACTGGCGTTCTGGAAGCCGGTGCCGCTCGACGCCCACAGGTTCGGGTACGCCCCGAGGTGGCCGGGCGGCAGTTTGCCGGTGGACGAGGCGTAGTTGTGGGCGGCCAGGGCGATCTGCTTGAGGTTGTTCTGGCACTGACTGCGGGCGGCGGCCTCGCGGACCTTCTGGACCGCAGGCAGGAGCAGGCCGATGAGGATCGCGATGATCGCGATCACGACGAGCAGCTCGATCAGCGTGAAAGCCGACCGGCGCGACGGTGTGATACCAATGAGCGGGCGCATAAACGAATCCTCCGGTGGCGAGACCCGACCCGCCCGGCGCGCGGCGCGGCCGGGGCCGGTGTCCGCCGAATGACACGGCCTCCGAACAAAAAAACAGGACAAACAGAACGCGGCGAAGGACGGCCGACGCCGGGACACAAACGCCCCCGATCAAGGCCCAGCCGGGATGGGTGAATGGGAAGGTTTCGCGAGTGCGAGTCGCGAAAGGCCCGGCGAGTAGAGCCTGGGGACAGAATCGTTAACTATAAGGCCACACAGCGGTGGGCATGTCAACGAAAAAACCGACATTCGCGGGGGCGCGACTCACCCGGCGACCGGCACCGCGGGGACCGGCGGCGGCGTCGCCGGGCGGGCGAACAGGTAGCCCTGCACGAAGTCCGCCCCGTGCGCCCGCGCCCACTCCCACTCGCCGGCCGTCTCCACCCCCTCCACCACCGTCCGCGCCCCGAGGTCCCGCGCCATCTCCAGCAGCTTGCCAACCACCCGCGCCTTGTACCGGTCGCGGTCCACCCCGCGGGTCAACTCCATGTCCAGCTTCACGAAGTCCGGCCGCAGCCGGGTCAGGAGCGTCAGCGAGTTGTACCCCGCCCCGACGTCGTCCAGCGCCACCCGGAACCCCGCCCGCCGGTAGCCGTCCAGCAGCCGCACCAGCCGGCCGACGTCCCGGACCTCCTCGCTCTCGACCACCTCGAAGACCACCCGGCCCGGATCGACTTCCGCCTCGGCCGCCGCCCCCGCCGCCGTCCGCAGGCTGAACTCCGGGGCGGCGATCGCGCCCGGGCTGACGTTCAGGAACAGGTGCGGCCCGACCCCGAGTCGCGCCGCCGAGCGCAGCGCCATCTGCCGGGCCTGCCGGTCCAGCGGGGCCACCAGGTCCGCCTCCCGTGCCGCCGCGAACAGCTCGCCCGGCGGGACCAGCCGGCCGGTCGGGCCGACCCCGCGCACCAGGCACTCGTGGCCGAACACCTCGGCCGGGTCGTCCGCCCGGACGATCGGGTGGAAGTGCGTGACCAGCCGGTCCTCGCGCAGCATCTCGACCAGCCACCGGTGCCGGACACCGGCCAGGAGCGTCGCCAGCGGCTGAGTGTTGAGCAGGTCCGCCACCGTGAGGGCAGCGCCGTGGCCGGCGACCAGCGCGCGGGTGCCGCGGGCGTCGGCCTCGGTCAGGTCGGCGGGGAGCCGGTCGGCCAGCCGCTCCAGCAGGCCGGGCCGCAGCGGCACCGCCAGCACCCCGGCGAACGGCTCGGTGAACCCGGCCCCCTGCTCGCGGAGGTGACAGCGCAGCGCCGCCCGCGATACGGCGCTCGGGGCACCGAGGTACAGAACGCCGGCGTCCGGGAGCAGGGCCGGCAGCGCGCAGTAGAGCTTCCAGAGATTGGTCGGCGGGGGGGTGAGCGGTTCCATCGGCGGACGGGGTTCCGTTCCGGGTCGGGTCTACACGCCGTCCCGGATGCCGGGCCGCGTGATGAGTGAGCAAAATGAGACCAGATGTGATGGCAACCGGCATACCAACCGGCATAATCGTTACGATTTGCAAACAGGGATGTAAATACCTTATGTCGTAAGCAGAACAGGGCAGGGAATTCAGCCCGGCCACGAACCGGGCGCGGCGATGAGTGTCGGGGCGTCGGACGGTGATCGACTTTCCGACAGGGAAAGTCTCTCTACCGGCAGACAAATGCGTCACCGGCGAGCAGGCGATCATCGAGTTGCTCTTAAGGTGGGGTAGACGAGCCGAAGAAGGAGCGGCCGACCGCCGCCCCGGCGCCGGCCCCCGCCGGTGCGTGACCGGGAACCGACGAACCTCGTGGCGCTCGCTGCTTTCCGGCGAGCGGGAGGCGTCAGCCCCCTATTGACGAGCCAGAAACAGGGGGCTGACGCCCCCCGCTCGCCGGGTCTGCCGTCCGCTGACGCATCTCACCGAGCTGCGCCGAGATGTCCGCGAGGCTGACCTGGATTTGCCGCAGCGTCGCCCGGCGGGTGGCGAACACCAGCAGCACCGTCCCGAGGCAGGCCAGCGCCAGCACGCCGACCGTCGCGGCCAAGCCGGCCGCTCCTACCGTTGCCACTATCCCCAGGGTCGTCGTCCAGTTCTGGAGCTTGCGCACGTCTTCCGGGTTGGGGGATTCCTTGCGGGCCTGCTGGTGGGCAATCTTGTAGCTCACCTCGTCCATTGCATTCAGCCGGGGGACGAGGAACATTTTGAAGATCACCAGCAGATACACGACCCCGGCCACCGCGGCGAGCCACAATAGCACCGTCAGCCACGTCAGCCACTTCACCCGGCGGGCGTCCCGGGCGATCACCTTCGCGGCGACCTCGGCCGGCGGCGGAACCATCATCGCGTCCCCTCCCGTTCGAGCTGCCTTCGCATGGCCTCTTTGGCGTAATGGATGCGCGACCGCACCGTTCCGACCGGCTTGCCGACCACCGCCGCGATCTCGTCGTAGCTCAGCCCCTCAATGAACCGCAGCAGCAGCACGTCGCGGTGATCCACCGGCAGCCGGGCCAGCGCCGCCCGCACCTCGGCCGCGTCCTCGGCAGTGAAGTCGTCGTCCGCCGCGGCCTCTGGGATCGACTCGTCGGCCGGGACGGTCGGCACCCCCTGTCGCCGCAGCTCCCGGAAGGCGCGGTCCCGCGCGACGCGGAATGCCCACGCCGGGAACGCGGCCGGGTCGCGCAGACCGGGCAGCCCGCGCCACACCGCCAGCCACACATCCTGAAGCGCATCCGTGGCGGCCGCCTCGCCGAGCAGTCGGCGCAGGTAGCCGCCGAGCCGGGCTTGGTAGCGCGCCACCAGTTCGGCGAACGCGGACCCGTCCCCGGTCTGGCACCGCAGGAGCAGCACCCGCTCGTAGAGGCGGTCGAGGTCGTCGGTCATGCGAGCGGCCCGCGATCGTACAGGACAGGTTGCGCGGGCCGGGGAAAAGTTCACCGGATTCGGATGTTCCCTGGGACCGCGGCCGTCCCGGCCGCTCTTGCTTCACCGGTCGGGGCGCTCGGC
>DASSAT010000507.1:0-4575 GCA_035699305.1 Fimbriiglobus sp.
CCAGCCGGCCGCGGCGCGGTAGCGCCTGAATCGAGCCGGTATGGCCAGCCCGGCTCACCACTCGCCCGACACCGCGTCGCCGGCCTTGCGGCTACTCAGGGCGCGCAACACCCCCAGTGGCACATCCGACCGCACGAACCGCACCGACCCGTCGGCCAAGGCGAAGTTCGCCCCGCCGAAGTGGTGGCTGCCGTAGGCGCACAGCCGACGCCAGGCGAGTTTGTCCATCTCCGCCGTCCACGGGTCCGGCGGGATCGGGAACCCCGGCGGCAGGTCCGGCGGCGTGTAGTGGTGCGGATACCCGAAGTTGATCGTCATGCTGCCGATCAACAGCAGCCCCAGCCCGGCGGTCGGCGGGGCCGGCGCCGGCAGCGACGGCGGCTGGCCCCAACTCAGGAACGTCGCCGACCCCGACAGCGGGAACGACGGCTTCGGCTGGAGCGGCGCCCCGATGTAGCTGTCCAGGTTGGCGTCGCCGATCAGCCGCTCGCCGAAGAGCAGCGTGTTCGACGCCCCGTCCTTGATCCCTTCGAGTCGCCGCACGTGCGGGTCCTTCGCCGTCACGAACCCGAACAGCCCGTCGTTGAGCGCCATCAGCGCCTTGGTGCTCATCAGGAAGTTGGGGAACTTGCCCTCGTCCTCGTCGCCGTTGCCGGCGTTGGCGCCGTAGCACGTCACCCCGGTGACGGCCGGCCCGAACCGGACGGGGTTCTGGTCCAGCTTCGACACCGGGCAGACCAGCACCCGGATCGGGGTGGCGCCCGGCGCGCCGGGGCCGGTGTAGTTGGCCGACTGGTTGGGGCCGAACTCCCAGCGGTCGTGGGCGGCGGTCTGCTCCAGGTACGGCAGCAGTTCGACGAACAGCGAGGTGTACTTGCCGGCGACGGGGTCGTGGGCGATGCCCGGGGGGAGCTTGCCGCGGGCGGAGTGGTAGTTGTGGGCGGCGGTGGCGAGTTGCTTGAGGTTGTTCTGGCAGGCGGTCCGGGCGGCCGCCAGCCGGACCTTCTGGATCGCGGGCAGGGTCAGCCCGATCAGGATGGTGATGATGGCGATCACCACCAGCAACTCGATCAGGGTGAACGCCGGCCGGTTGCGGTGGGACATGCCGACCTGTGGGGGGTGAGTGGGCGGCGGTCGAGTCTGGGTCGAGAGTACGGCCGGACGCCCTTCGGAGCAACGAGTTTCCTAGGTTTCCCGCGGTCGGGGTGGCTCGGTCGGGACCGGCCGTAGCGATGGAATCGAACCCGTGGAGTGAGTTGGTTCGGGTCAGGTCAACCGCTCGACTTCGGCGAGGAGTTCCGGCAGCAGGTCGTCCGGCACGAACCCACCGGTGTCGTTGAGGGCCGCGACCGGGACCGCGGCGACCCATGAGCACACGACTTCGCTCGGCTTCCGGAGTCGGGTCTGCGGGTGGCGGTCTGGGTGCCAGGGCAGTTCGACCGTCTCGGACGACCTGGCCCGCCCGAGGTCGGAGGTGATCGCGGCGACCACGACCACATCCGCCGCGGCGATCTCGGCCGTCGCGGTCACGACGACGGCGGGCCGCGTCTTCGCGTTACCGCCCTGCGAGTCGCGGATGGTGACGCGCACGATCCGACCTTGGGTCAGTGGCGACGACATGGCCGAGGGGTCACTCCGCGGCGAACGGGTCGTCGGTCTCGTCGTACCACGACGGCGGCGGCGGGTGCTTCTCGGCCAGCGCGATGAGCGCGGCGTTCGGGAGGGTGAACTTGTCGATCAGGATGCCGGTCAGGTCCTCCCGGGTCTGCCACCGTGGGAAGAGTTCGTCGTAGAGCTTGCGGAGTTCGCCCGCCGCCTGCTTCAACTCCGCTGCCCAGGCCGGGTCCGACCCGAACACGCGCTGGTGGACCTCGGTCAAGGACCGATACTCCTCCACGAGCCGAAGGTGCCCGTTGAGAAGGGCGTGGTACTCCCCGCGGGCGGCGTGCAGCTCGTCGATCGTGCGGGTGCGTGCGGCCTCCCGAGAGGTCCGCTCCCACTGACCGCGAAGTTCTTCCGCCACCTGGCGGGCGCGGACCGCGAACGGTCCGGGGAAGTCGTCCAGCCCGCGGGGTCGGAAGAGTTCGTACAGGATCGCTGCGCCCATCGCTCACCTCGACCTCCATCATTCCCAAGGCGATCGACCGACGCAACCTCATCCGATGAACTGCTCCAGGAACTTCCGGCTCTGCCGCAGGGCGCGCTTGCGGTCGGCCAGCGACCCCTCGTAGGCGCGGTCCTCGACCTCCACCACCACCGGCCCGTCGTAGCCCGCATCGGTCAGGGCCGCGAAGAACTCGCCCCAGCGCACGTCCCCCAGCCCCGGCAGCTTCGGCACGTGCCAGCCGAACCCCAGCACCCCAACCTGGTACAGCCGCTCCTGGTCGATCCGCTCGTCCTTGGCGTGGACGTGCACGATCCGCGACGCGAACTCCCGGATCGCCCGCGGCGTGTTGATGAACTGCCAGACCAGGTGCGACGGGTCGAGGTTCAGCCCCAGCGTGTCGCCGGGCAATATCTCGAAGAGCTTCCGCCAGATTTCGGGGCCGTTGGCCAGGTTCTTGCCGCCGGGCCACTGGTCGTCGGAGTACAGCATCGGGCAATGCTCGATGCCGATCTTCACGCCGGCGGCCTGCGCCTCCTTGAGGATCGGCGGCCAGACCTCCTGCACGAGCTTGAAGTTGTCGGCCGCGGTCTTCCACCAGTCGCGGCCGATGAACGTGTTGACCACGTTCAGGCCGATCATTGGGGCGGCGCGGATGACTTTCTTCAGGTGTTCGACGGTTGCCTGCCGCTGGCCGGGGTCGGGGTCGAGCGGGTTGGGGTAGTAGCCGAGGCCGGACAGCTTGACCCCGTGGATGCGGAGCAGGCCGCGGACGTGGTCGGCGTGCTCGCGGGTGAAGCTGGTCACGTCGATGTGGGAGACGCCGGCGTACCGGCGGTCGGCCTTACCGGGCGGCCAGCACATCGGCTCGACGCACGCGAACCCCTCGTCGGCGGCGAACGCGAGCACCTCTTCCAGCGACAGGTCGGGGAAGATGGCGGTGACGAACCCGATCTGCATGGCGGCTCCTGCACGGGGAACGGGTGTGAAGTGTCTGCCCGGATTATGGCCGAATCACGGCACCGCTTCCAGGAATTCCACCTCCGGGACGTGCCGGCGCAGCTCCGCCTCCAGTCCGGCGAGGATCGTCGGGACCGACGCCGGGCAGGCGGCACAGGCGCCGGAGAGCCGCACCGAGGCGATGCCGTCGGCGACCGCGACGACCGCGACGCCGGCCGGGTCCAGCCCCATCGCCGGGGCGGCGTGGGCCGTCAGCGCGCGGGATACTCGGTCCTTGAGGGTGAGGTCGGGCATGATCGGCGTCCTTCTTGTTCCCTCCCCCCTTGGGGGGGAGGGTTAGGGTGGGGGGTAAACTGCACCCGTCGGAGGCGATGTCACCTGCGGGTGGGGCTTTCCACCCCCACCCCGGCCCTCCCCCCCAAGGGGGGAGGGAGGAAGAAGCGTCGGGCCTCGAAGACTCGGCCCGACCTACGAAAGCCGGGTTCTCGCCTCTTCGATGTCCCGTTTCAGCTGTTCGCGCAGTTCCGCCGCGCCGGCGAACGGCCGGGTATCACGCAGTCGGGCCACGAACTCCACGGCCAATTCCTGGCCGTACAGGTCGCCGGCGAAGTCGATCAGGTGCACCTCAATCTTGCGGGCGTCGTCGCCGAAGGTCGGGTTCGGGCCGACGTTCGCTGCGGCCGGGTGGCTGGCGCCGTCCACCGTCGCCCGCACCGCGTACACACCGACCGCCGGCACCAGCGTCGGCACGCCGTCGAGGTTCGCCGTCGGGAAGCCGATGGTCCGGCCGCGCCTTGCCCCGGTCCCGACCGTCCCCGCGATCCGGTACGGCCGGCCGAGCAACTCCACGGCGAGCGCCACGTCGCCGGCGACCAGCGCCGCCCGCACCCGGCTGCTCGACACCGG
This sequence comes from Fimbriiglobus sp., assembly GCA_035699305.1. GTDB lineage: Bacteria > Planctomycetota > Planctomycetia > Gemmatales > Gemmataceae > DASSAT01. The sequence continues at coordinate 3,971 of DASSAT010000507.1, forward strand.
CTCGCCATCGACGACCAGCGGCGGCACTTCCTCGAACCCGACGCCGGCCCCCGCACACAGTTCGCGCAGCGTCTTCGTGTCCCCGGCCCGGCCGCGGCCGAAGCGGAAGTTGTACCCCTCGACCACGGCGTTCGCCCGGAACAGCCGGAGCAGCACGTCCTCGACGAACGCCTCCGGGCTGAGGCTCAGCAGCCCCGCGTCGGTCCGCAGCGTGACGACGTGATCCGCCCCGGCATCGACGAGCAGTGCAGCCCGGTCGGCGAGCGTGGTCAGCGGGACGGCCTTCTCCGGGCGGGGATGCAGCAGCGCGGCCGGCGGCGGGTCGAACGTAACGGCGACGGCCGGGCCGTTCACCCGCTCCGCCCATCGTCGCGCCGCGGCGACGAGTTCCTGGTGGCCGCGGTGGACGCCGTCGAAGTTGCCGACCGTGACCGCCCCGCTGGTGAACGCCAGCGGCGGGTGCTCGGTCCAGTTCAGAGAGATTACGGCCATGCGAAACCGGCGGACCCCGGGCGTCCGCGAGAGGGTGGGGCGTCACCCCTCCCCCCGCCCCCTCCCCGAAACGGGGAGGGGGAGCCAGAGGGTGGCGCCTGCCTTTCCCCCCT
>DASSAT010000508.1:0-3796 GCA_035699305.1 Fimbriiglobus sp.
GACCCACCCTACAAAACCCTCTACCCCAGGATGATCGGCTCATCGCCCGGCCCCTCGTCGTCGTCGTCGATCTTCGGGTCGTAGCGCCGCGGCAGGGTCGCCGCCAGGGTGTCCCGGGCGCGGTTGGTCGCGTTGCGGAACGCCCGCCAGGAGAGCAGCCCGAACACCCAGTTCAGCCCGAACCACACGAAGAACCCGATCACCGGGGCCAGCGGCCCGAGGCTGCCCGAGTCGTCCCAGGAGAACGGCTCCATGCTCCGCCGCTCGTAGCCCATCAGCGGCAGCCACCCCAGCACGAACGGCGGCGTGCAGCCGCCCAGCAGACTCGCGCCGTGTTCGAGGACCGTGTCCATGTCTCGATCGACGCCGATGATGCTCAGCGGCAGACCGCAGCAGAGGCCGACGAACGCCCAGAACCCGCCAGCCAGGAACAGGGACGTCATGATTGCCCAGACGCTGGCGATGAGCGTCGTCCGCGACGTGATCGAGTACCACACCCCGACCCAGGCGAACGCCGAGACGAACACCACCGCGTACAGGGCCGTCACCAGGATCATCGGCGGGTCCACCGCCCCGGCCGCCAGCGTCAGCGCCCAGACCAGTAGCAGGATGACGTACCCGCGGCGCAGCCCCAGCACGCACCCCAGCCACTTCGCCCGCAGCATCTCCCAGGCGGTCAGCGGGGTGGACATCAGGCTGACCCAGGTGTCGCGGTCGCGCTCGCCGCTGACCACCCCGGCGCCGCGGACGGCGGCGGCCATCATCAGCAGGAAACCGAGGACGCCGGTGGCGATCCGGCACCAGGTGTTCATCGACTGGGTGAACTCTTCCCACTGCCGGCTGACGGACCAGCCCCAGCGCTCGAAGAAGATCAGGTACACGAACAGGACCGGGAACAGGAACACGATCCCGACGATAGCCAGGGACAGGAACCACCCCAGGCACCCGCCCTTGACCCCGCCCTCGACGAACACCTCCTTCCAGAGCATCGGGTCGTCGCCGACCGCCGGCCGGGCCTTCGCCGCCCGCGCCGCCCGGCCACGGGACGCCTGCTTCGGTGCCCCGTAGCTCTGGTACAGCGCCACCGCCCGCAGCCGCCAGACCGCGTACCCCAGGAAGAGGGCCGTCGCCAGCCCCCAGAAGACGGCGTACCGGAACAGGGCGGTGCCGACCGCCGCGGCCGTCGCCCCGCCGGAGAACGGGCCGACCAGCGACGGGACGGCGTACAGGACGTTCCCGGCCGCCAGCCAGTCGGTCGCCACCTTGGCCGCGCCGAGCAATTCGAGGGTGTCGGTCTGCAAGCCCAGGAACTCGATCGGTGCGGCCCCCATCCGGGCGACGTACATTTGTGTCACCAGGACGTAGAAGGCCAGGAACGCCGACCCAGCGATGTAGACGATGATCGCCAGGTACGTCAGGGCGATGGCGTCCCGCGGCCGGCGCATCGCCACCGAGAAGGCGACGCTCACCGCGGACAGCCCGACCACGGTGAGGACGGTCGCGGCGGTCGCGGCCAGGAGTTGGTCCGGGTCGATGCCGCCGAAGAGCTGCATGAACGCGATCACCGGCAGCCCGGCCAGGACGTACATCAGGAGGTTCGTGACCCGGGCGGCGACCTTGCCGAAGACGATCTCCCGGTTGCGCAGGTCGGTGGCGAGCAGGAACTCCAGGGTCTTGCGCTCCTTCTCGTCGGCGACGGTGCCGGCGACGTAGGCCGGGGTGAGCAGGACGACCACCGCGTACTGAACGCCGAGGAAGTAGTAGAAGAAGTTGGTGGCGAAGTTGGACAGCCGCTCGAACGGGATGGGGTCCTGCCCGCCGCGGCGGAAGTAGCCGACCTCTTCCAGCCAGGCGAGATACATCAGGGCGAGCAGGGCGAGGACGCCGAGGACGTACAGCAGCCGCAGGACGAAGGTGCTCCGCCGGCGGCCGAGGCGGGTGATCTCGTAGGTGAAGACCGGGCCGAACATGCCGCGGACAGCGTCCCGGGCGGCGACCGCCCCGACGCCGAGCCAGACGCACCCGGCCAGGACCAACTCGCCCAGCGACCAGCCGTACCGCTGGCCGGCCCACCACACCCCAACCGCCCCGGCCGCCCAGACCAGGACGCCGAACGCCGGGAGGGCCGCCTTGATACGGCTGCCGAGTCGGGAGAGATCGCCGGTCCGCCTGCCCGGAGTCGCGGTCGCCATGGATGCCCCGTCGTGGATGCCGGAAGGGAAACGGTCGCTAGTGTAAGCCCGGTAGGACTGCCGGACAACGAACCGGAGTATGATGCCCCCTGGGACCGCGGCCGTCTCGGCCGCCGCCCCTTTGACAGTCGGGGGCGTTCGGATGTCGTCGGTCGGCCCCCGACCGATGTAGCAAGAGCGGCCGGGACGGCCGCGGTCCCAGGGAGCGGCCGTTCCCGCCCCACAGGAGAACACGATGCCGAAGGTGATTCGTTTCGCCGGTCTGCTCCTTGCGGCCGGACTGGTGTGCGGGACGGCCGCGGCCGACGAGAAGAAGCCGAACACGCTGACCCCGAAGGAGGCCGCCGAGGGGTGGCTGATGCTCTTCGACGGCAAGACGACGTTCGGGTGGACCGTCAAGGACGCTCCGTCCGCGCCGAAGTCCGATCTGGCTGTCAAGGACGGCGTGCTCGTGTTCAAGGGGACCGCCTCGACCGTGTGTTTCAAGACGCGGTTCCGGTACTTCGAGTTGACCGGCGAGTACCGGACCGTCACGAAGGGGAGTACATTCGGGGTCAAGATCACCACCGACATGTTCGGGCAGGAGAACGGTGGGGAGTCCTATTGGGACCACTTGATCCCCCTGGCGGGTTGTCAGTGGAAGGCGTTTAGTGTCTACTCCGTCCCCAACCGGTTCTCGATTGTGAGCCAGGATCCGGCCAAACCCGGGGTGAGCGGTGGGGGTGTCGGGGACGGGGTGTTGAAGGTCGAATTCACTCTGCCTGAGTCGGATGCCGGGCGGATCGAGTTGCGAAACTTGAAGCTCCGCCCGTTGAGCATGACTCCCCTTCTCAACGGCAAGGACCTGTCCGGTTGGAAGGTGTTCCAGGACCCGAAGCGGTCGAAGTCCAAGTTCGAGGTGACGCCGGCCGGCGAATTGCACCTCACCAACGGTCCCGGAGATTTGCAGACGGAGAAGAAGTACGCCGACTTCGTCCTGCAACTGGAGTGCAAGGTTAACGGCAAGAACCTCAACAGCGGAATCTTCTTCCGCTGCGTCCAGGACCAGTACCAGAACGGCTACGAAGCCCAGATCGACAACGGCTACAAGAACAACGACCGCACCAAGCCGACCGACCACGGCACCGGGGCGATCTATCGTCGAACGAATGCCCGGAAGGTGGTCTCCAACGACAACGAATGGTTCACGATGACCGTTGTGGCGGACGGCCCGCACATCTCGACGTGGGTGAACGGCTACCAGACGACGGACTGGACCGACAAGCGCAAGCCGGCCGAAAACCCGCGGCAAGGCTTACGCCTCGCGGCCGGGCACATCTCCATCCAGGGCCACGACCGGACGACGGACATCCTGTTCCGCAACATCCGCATCGCGGAGTTGAAGAAATAAACGAACCACAGAGTCACAGAGGGCACAGAGGGAAGAAACACCGAGCAGACAACAAACGGGGTTAAAAGCAGAAGCAGGGAGCTATCCTGCTTCTGCTTTTAACCCCGTTTGTTGTCTGCTCGGTGTTTCTTCCCTCGTGCCCTCTGTGACTCTGTGGTTCGTTTATTTCTTCAACTCCGCGATGCGGATGTTGCGGAACAGGATGTCCGTCGTC
>DASSAT010000509.1:0-2175 GCA_035699305.1 Fimbriiglobus sp.
CGGGGTCTGGGGGAGGTGCGGACCATGAGGCGGTTCCTGGCACTGGCGGCGGCCGTCGCGGCCGCGTCCACGGTCGGCTGTGCGAACGCCCGGTACGTCCAGAAGATCGAGGACGAGGGCGTGGTCGCCATCCCGGTCAACTCCGACACCTGGCCGAGTTACAACCGGACCAGCGCCCTCAAGCTGATCGAGCAACACGTCGGCTCGGCCTACGAGATCGTCGAGGAGCGGGAGATCAAGACCGGCACCACGACCAGCAACGTCCAGAACACCCGGAACGAGCAGACGTTCAACTCCGAGGTGCCGTTCCTGCCGGCCGAGAAGCAGACGACCACCAGCACGACCACCGCCGCGGACATCACCGAGTACCACATCCACTACCGCAAGCGGGCCGGCGGGCTGACCGGGTTCCCGGGCGCGGCCCCGGCTGGCGGGGTGGTGCCGGCCCACCACACCCAGCCCCAGGCCGACACGACCAGCGGCGTGACCCCGGCCGGCGGCGCGCTGCCGCCGCCGGACATGACAGGTCTCGGCGGGAGGTGATCCTGCTGCCGGCAGTGACAGGGTCCGGTCGGACAGGAAGTCAGAAGTCAGAAGTCAGAAATGCGATCGCACTCTGACCTCTGACCTCTGATCTCTGACCTCCTTCACGAGCCGGCCAAGCGCAACCCGATCGGCAGCGACTCGCCGAACAGGCGGCTCTGCTCGTCGCCCTCCGGCTCAACCACCTCCTCGACCATCCGCGGCCAGCCGGCCGGCACCTTGACCGAGCGCAGCAGTTGCGCGACGCCGTGGCGGTGTTCGTCGCTCACGTCCACGCCACGCAGGCCCGTCCGCCGGGCCAGCTCAGCCAGGCAGAAGCCCCAGCCCAGCCGCTCCGACTCGGTCGCCGGCTTGAAGTCGAGCAGCGCGTCGATCCACGTCTCGGCAACCTGCGGGTGGATGAGCGTGTTGAGCGGGCCGTAGAACTGCCGCCGGGTGCCGAGCCGGGTCAGCGCCCAGAAGGCGTAGTGCGGCACCGGGCCGCGGCGGACCTGCGCGAGCAACTCCTCGCCGAGCGCCTGCTTGGTTCGGGTGTCGAGCCGCTCCAGCGACGCGGCCGCCCGCCACATCTCGGTTAGCTCGTTCGCCCCCGGCCGGGGCGCGGGTTTGCCCTTCGTCGGCAACAGCACCGGCCGCAGCCGCGCCCAGAGCGTCTGTTGCAGCGCCGTGTTCAGCCCGCCGGCGGCGCGGCGCCACATGATCCAGTAGTCGGCCCCGCCCTCGGCGCCGCCGGCCGCGGCCCCGGTGGTGATAAGCTTCCAGAGAGCTTCGACCCGGTAGCGGTCGAGCGGGTCGCCGAACCCCGGCCGCAGGCAAAAGCCGGCGAGGTTGTACCACCGTGCCAGGTGAGCCGGCGACCGCCCCCGCTTCTCGCCGACCTCGGTGAGGAAGTCCCACAGCCGCCGGCACAGCCCACTGGGCCACGCATGTCGGCCGGATTCGAGCGCCGCCTCCAGCGCCTTCGGCAACTCCGATGGGGTCGGCGCCGCCGCGGTGTAGCAACCGCGGATCAGCGCGCCGGCCGCCTGTACCTTGTCCTCCGGGAAGACGTCAACCAGCCCGGCGCGGTCGGTCGCGTCGTCGTCCGGTTCCGGGCTGTCGCGGACCACGTCGCGGACGTTGAACTCCAGCCGCCACCGGTTCCCCTCGCGGGAGACGCAGTAGAGTTCCAGCGTGCCGATTTCGGTACACTTCGCCGCCAGCGTGACCGGCACCCGTTTCGCCCCGGCGCGCTTCCCCCCCCGCAAGACCGTGTGCAGCGGCGGGAGCTGAAGCAACTGCTTCGGCGACAGCTCCAGCACGTCCCCCGCCTTGTCGTCGCGGACGGTGGACGTGTACAGCGGGAACAGCACCGGCTGGCCGATCTGCAACTCCAGTTCCGGTTCCGGCAACGCGACTTCCTCCCCCTCCTGCAAGTGCCGCGGCACGACGCACAGCACCGACGTCTTCCTGACTCCTGACTCCTGACTCCTGACTCCTGACTCGACGCCTAGGTAATACGACCGCGGGATGCCGCCGCCGATCCGCCGGCCGCCGGACTGCTTGAGCCACCCGAGGTACGCCGCCCCCCACGCCACCGCCAGGTCCAGCGACGGATTCGTCAGCACTAGCGGCTTCCACTTCGCGCCGTAC
>DASSAT010000510.1:0-3600 GCA_035699305.1 Fimbriiglobus sp.
GGGCGCCGCCGTCCAGGGCAACCCGATCCCCGGCCGCGACTTCTTCCCGCTCCAGGTCGAGTACCGCGAGCGCACCTACGCCGCCGGCAAGTTCCCCGGCGGCTTCATCAAGCGCGAGACCCGCCCGTCCACCAAGGAGACCCTCACCAGCCGGCTGACCGACCGACCGATTCGCCCGCTGTTCCCGGCCGGGTTCACCAACGAGGTGCAGATCCACACCACCGCCATCTCCGCCGACCGGGAGAACGACCCGGATGTGCTCGGCATCATCGCCGCCAGCGCCAGCCTGCACTGCTCGCCGATCCCGTTCCTCAAGCCCGTCGGCGCCGTCCGCGTTGGCCGGGTCGGCGAACAATTCGTCGCCATGCCGACCCAGTCCCAGATGGAGGAGAGCGACCTGGACCTGGTCGTCGCCGCCACCCGGGACGCCATCTGCATGATCGAGGGGTTCGCCCGCGAGTTGCCCGAGGACGTGACCGCCGACGCGGTCGCGTTCGCCTTCCAGCAGTGCCAGACGGTCATCGACGCCATCGAGGAACTGCGCGAGAAGGCCGGGCTGGGGCCGAAGGAGTTGCCCCCGGCGCCTGCGCCGGACCCGCTGGTGGACGAGCTGCACAAGAAGTACGGCGAGGAGTTCAAGAAGCGCTACCTGACCGAGGGGAAGCTGGCCCGGTACGCGGCGCTGGACGAACTCAAGGAGCAGGTCAAGAAGGACTACGCCGCGCCCGAGGGCCAGGAGCCGGCGCACGCCCCGGAGAAGGTGTCGGCCGCCCTCTCCGCCCTGCGCGAGCGGATGTTCCAGGAGATCACCCTGACTGGCACCCGGATCGACGGCCGCGGTCTGGACCAACTCCGCGACGTCTCCTCCGAGGTCGCGGTGCTGCCGCAGACGCACGGGTCGGCCGTCTTCCAGCGCGGCGAGACGCAGGCGCTGGTCGTCGCCACCCTCGGCACCGTGCAGGACGAGCAGCGGGTCGAAGGCTTGCAGCAGGTGTACGCCAAGAAGTTCATGCTCGATTACAACTTCCCGCCGTTCTCGGTCGGGGAGTGCAAGCCGATCCGCGGCCCCGGCCGGCGGGAGATCGGCCACGGGATGCTGGCCGAGCGGTCGCTCAAGGCGGTGGTGCCGCCGCCGAGTAAGTTCCCGTACACGATTCGGCTCGTCTCCGAAATTCTGGAGTCCAACGGCTCGTCGTCGATGGCCTCGGTCTGCGGCGGGACGCTGGCGCTGATGGACGCCGGGGTGCCGATCCTGCGGCCGGTGGCCGGCGTCTCCATCGGCCTGGTCATGAAGGGGGACAGCTACGTCCTCCTGACCGACATCCAGGGGGACGAGGACCACTACGGCGACATGGACTTCAAGGTGGCCGGCACCCAGAAGGGCGTCACCGGCATCCAGCTGGACATCAAGATCGACGGCGTCACCGAGGACATCGTCCGCGACGCGCTGGAGCAAGCGAAGAAGGCCCGGCTGGACATCCTCAAGGTGATGCTGAGCACCCTGCGCGCCCCGCGCAAGGCGATCAGCGAGTTCGCCCCGCGGCTCTTCCAGGTGAAGATCAACCCGGAGAAGATCGGCCTCTTGATCGGCCCGGGCGGCAAGAACATCCGCGGCATCCAGGAGGAGACCGGGGCCAAGCTGGACGTGGAGGACGACGGCACGGTGACGATCGCGTCGCTGGACTCGGCGGGTGCCGAGGAGGCCAAGCGGCGGGTGGAGGCGCTGTGCCAGGAGATCAAGGTCGGCAACATCTATGAGGGGAAGGTGACGTCGATCAAGGAGTTCGGGGCGTTCATCGAGATCACGCCGGGCCGGGACGGCTTGTGCCACATCTCGGAACTGGACGTCGGTTACGTCGGCCGGGTGGACGACGTGGTGAAGGTCGGCGACCGGGTGAAGGTGAAGGTGATCGCCATCGACGACCAGGACCGGGTGAAGCTGTCGCGGAAGGTGCTGATGCAGGGCGAAGGCGACGGCGCCCCCAACGGCGACCGCCCGCCGCGCGAGGACCGCGGCGAGCGCGGGGATCGGGACCGGGGCGACCGCGGTGAGCGACGTGACCGGGGCGGGGACCGCGGCCCGCGCCGCGAGCGCGCCGACCGGGACGGTTAGCCGCGAGGTGTCAGCCGAGCGCGACACGCGACCGGGGGACAAGGATGGCGATCGTTCCGGTAGCGAAGGCGTTGTACCTGTGCGAAGAGGTCGACGTCGAAGGTGGGTTGATCAACCTCTACGGGCTGTTCAACCGGATGCGGGCGCCCGCATTCCCGCACATCATGGGCGAGTTCGTCGCGTTCGCCCAACTCGGCGGCGGGTTGGGCGAAGTGTCGGTCCACGTAGATATTCGTCGGGCTGCCGACGGCCGGCTCGTCCGGCCGACGGCCCCGCGGTTGGTCGAGTTCCCCCACCGCCGACACCTGGCCCAACTCGTATTCCGGCTGGGCGGCGTGGGGATTGACGAGCCGGGGATTTACCTCGTCGAGTTACACTGCGATAATACGTGGGTGGCCGATGTCAGTTTCGAGGTAGTGGAGGGCCAACCATGACACCCGAGCGCCGCCGCCGGCCCCGCCGGAACGACACGGAGAGTACAGCCACGCTGTACCAGTTCACCGCCGAGTGGCTGCCCCCCGGGGCCGACCACAATAACGGCGTGCGCTACGGCCGGCCGGACTACTCCTACCTCACCGAGCCGGGAGCGGAAGGGCCGGGGAGCGACCCGAAATCGCCCACGCTCTACCAATTCACCTCCGGGCCGACGCCACCGGGGTACGATCCCAACGGCGGAATCCGGTACGGCCGCCCCGAGCGCAGCCCGTCGTTGCCGCCGCCGGACGACGACCGCCCCGAACCGATGCCGCCGGCCGATCCGGCCCAATGAAACGACACCGGCCGGGGCAAGCGCCCCGGCCGGTTCACTAGAGGACGACCCTTAGAGCGCATTTCACGCTGGTGTAGCGGTAAGTGTAGTAGGCACACTCCATGTGCCGTCGAAGCTAGACGGCACACGGAGTGTGCCTACTACACTCAAAACCCGCTACACGATACCGAAGATCGCTCTAACCCGCCAACCTACTACCCGCCGACGTCGAACTGCGTGGCTTGCAGGATTTCGCCGGTCTCGCCGTCCTGTACCAGCGCCACCACCTTCAGGCCCGCCAGGTCCAGCGGCTTCGTCGGGGTCGGGAACGGGCGGTCCTGCTCGTACTCCGTCAGGTACGCCGTCAGCTTCGCCCGCAACTCGGCCAGGTTCACCGACGCGGTGTGCTTGCCGTCCTTCAGGTCCGCCACCGGCATCCCGGCCGGCTTGCCGAAGAGCGACCGCACCACATGATGATGGAACCGAATGCCGTTGCCGCCGGCGTAGCGGATCGTCTCCTCCGCCAGCACCAGCCGCAGCACGACGCCCTTCCTCGGCTCCTTCATCCCGGTCAACTCGATCGTCGCAGTCACGGTGTCGCCGTCCCGCTTCGCCGACCCGGCCAGCTTCACGTCGGTGGACTGCTCCAGCGTCTTGTCGAGGATGTCGCGGTACTGGTCGAACTTCCGCTCGGCGTTCGTCATCCCGCCGCCGCCGCCGCCCTGCGGCTTGCCGTTGA
>DASSAT010000511.1:0-5682 GCA_035699305.1 Fimbriiglobus sp.
GGCGTTGCCCTCGGCGGTGTTCCCCTCCAGCGTCGGGGCGGCGTCGTCGCACGCCCGCAGGCCGTGGCGGCCATTGAGCGTACAGGCGTTGCCGCGGGCGGTCCCGGCCGACTGGTCGGTGAACGCGACGCCGTTGCGGCGATTGACCGTGCAGGTGTTGCCGACCACCGTCGGGGCGGCGGCCGTGCGGACGTGAACGCCGTCCCGGCCGTTGCCCGCGCAGGTGTTGCCGCGGACCACCACCGACCCGCCGACGTGCCCGGACAGGACGATCCCGCTCTCGGCGTTCCGCTCGCAGTCGTTGGCGGTGATCGCCGCCGCCGCCGCCGCCTCGATCCAGACGCCGGTGTGGTTCTCCCGAGACGCACCGCGCGTGACCGTGACCGCGCCGGCCGTCCGGGCGTACACGCCAGCGTCGCCGTTCTTCTCGAACGTGCAGCCGGTCAGCTCGGCCGTGGTCCGCTCGATGACCAGCACCCCGTTGCCGTGGTTGCTGCGGAACTCGCACCCGGCCGCGGTCAGCCGGGCGTGCTTGCCAGCGAGCACCCCGGCGCCGCCGACCGGCCGACCCGCCAGCTCGCCGGAGAGGCCGCCGGAGACGGTCACGTCCCGCAGTTCCAGTTCGCCGCCGAGCACGCGGATCAGGTCGCCGGGCGGGCCGTCGGCGGCGCGGCGGACGGTGAGCGCACGAAGCGTCACCTTCCCCGCCGTGCGGACGCCGATGCCGTACCCGGGGGACGACACCTCAATCACCGTCTTGCCCGGCCCGCGGCCGACGATCGTGACGGGGTTCAACAGGCCCAGCGGCGCCGCCAGGCGGTACACCCGCTCCTCCAGGTGAACGGTGCCGGTCCCCGCCGCGACCGCCGCGGGGAAGTCGAGGTACAGGTCCCGCGCCCCGGCGCGTTCGACCCACACCGGGTCGCGGTCCAGCCGCCACAGCCACAACAGCGGCGCGAGGACACCGCGCCGCGGCGTGCCCCGCGCCGAGACGACACAGTACCGGACGGAACGGAACCGGGACCGCACCCGGGTAACGAGGTCGCGGCAGCCGCACGACCCCAGCCACCCCTCCAGGTCGGCGGACGCGCGCTCCAGGGCGTCCCAGACCGCGCCGCCGGGGCAGTAGTCCGGCTCCGCCAGCGCGAGCCGGGCCGACTCCGGCAGGTCCGGGCGGTGCAGCAACTCGTCCCCCTCGGTCAGCGTCAGGACGAGGTCCTGCTCCCGCGTCCGGTCGCCCAGTTGGGTCAGCGTCCGGTCGGCGTCGTCCGGGCCGCCGCGGGTCATGCGGAGCAGCCAGACGACGGCCGGGCTGTGGCGGACGGCCTCGGGGTCGGCGATGACGATCTGACTGCCGCCGACGCGCGGGACGCCGTGGAGCCGGAGCACCTTCGGCGGCCGGAAGTCTGCCCGGGGTTGGGCCTCCGGCCGGTCGCGGGCGCGGCGCCGCGTCCGGCCCTCGTCGAGCCAGGTGCAGGAGAACCCCGCGTCGGCCCAGCGCCGGCCCGCGGCGTCGATCTCGTGGATTAGCCCCTCGATGTACGACGAGCCGTGCCCGGGCGGGCCGACGACGCTGAGCGGGACCGGCGGGTGGGCGGCGTAGTCCTCGCCGTAGAGGTGGGGGATCGTGTGGGGGCCGCACCGCGGGTTGTCGCAGCGCAAGACCGGCCCGCACTCCGGGTCGTGGACCTCCCGGAGGTCCCGGTGTTCCAGGCAGTGCGGGCACAGGGCGAGCATGGCCCCCTCGGCGAGCGATCCCCCCATCATACCCGCGTCACGGCGGACTCGTCTCCTGATTATGTCCCGCGTCGGGAGACCAGTCCGTCTCCGGCTCGAACGGGAACATCGGCCGGCGGCGGTGACGGTACGTCAGCCGGGATAGGTCGGCGGACGTGACGCCGGGGGTATCGACGCGGATCAGGTGCTTGCAGACCGGGGCGTAGGCGGCGACCGGGGCGTGAACGCCCTTGGCGACCAGCACCCGGAACCGGGCCGGGTCGAGGCCGCAGCTGGTGAGCTGGTTGAGGCTGAACGGGGCCATCCGGTTGGTCGTGAGGACGAGTGTCAACCCGGTGTCACTCTCGACGACGGCGGTCGGCCCCTGGTCGAAGCGGGTGAACCCGCCGTGCCGCGGGTTCGGCTCGGTGAACCGGCCGTCGGAGACGCCGTGGACGGTGAACTCGGCTTCAAGCGGTTCGCCGTGGAGGCTGTCGGTCTTCCCACCGGCGCGGAGCCGGACGCGGCTCCCTACGCCGGCTGAGCGGGCGGCCCGCTCTGACTCCGGGTCGGCGAGGACGACGCACGACGGGCCGAGTTGCCGTCGGTGCAATTCGCGGGCGATTAGCGTGCCGTCCCCCGGCGAGCCGCCGCCGACGTTATCGCCCATGTCCAGCAGGCAGACGGGGCCGTCGAGTTGCGAGGCCCGCTCGACCGCGTCCTGAACCGCGATGAGCTGTCCGGCGAAGTCGTGCCGGCGGTCCCACCAGTACCGGGCGAGGTCGTCGGCCACCCGCTCAGCCCGGGCGCGGTCGCCGTCGTCGGCCACCGCGATCACCGACGCCCCCATCTCCGGCACGTCGGCGTAGGGAAAGCCGAACAGCAGCCCGTTGTCGCGGATCTGAGGACCGCGGTTGAACGTCTCGGCCGGGTCGGTCGGGTCGCCGAAGAACCAGTCCAGCGCGCGGTTATACAACTTCTCGCAGTGAGGCTCGGCGGTCGCCTGACGCTCGATGTTCATGGCCAGCGGGAGGAACCGGGCGACCATCGCCGGCCGGAGTTCACCCCGCAGAGTGCCGACCATGACCTCGCCGGCCGTCCGGCCCCGGTCCCGCTGGTCGAGGTGGGGGTTAGTCAGGTACGGGAACAGGGCGTCGCACGCGGCGACCATCTTCGGCGACAGGTTCGCGTGCAGGTCCAGCGTGCCGATGATCGGAACCGTCGGCCCGACCCGCCCACGGACCGCGGCGAGCCAGTGGCCGTCGGCGTCCGGCGCGTTCTCCGCGACGGTGGCTCCGTGCGGCGCGACCAGCACCCCGTTGAGCGGCCCGGCCCGGTCCAGCGCGGCGAGCATCCGCCGCAACAGCTCGTCGAATGTTTCAGACGCGATGACGCCATACGGCAGCGCCCGGGCGGCGAAGACCGGGACCGCCTCGATGCCGGCATCGTCCAGCACGTCGAAGAACCCGCCGACCTCGTGGTGCGTGCCGGCGAAGCGACGGCGGACCTCCTCCCCCTCGCACAGCAGGTCCCGCTCGAAGTCGGCGAGCGTCGTCCTGCTGGTGAGGAAGGTGTTCGACTCCTGGAGGAATGCGATGATCCCGACTCGCATGGCTGGCTCCAAGAGAACGAACCACAGAGTCACAGAGGACACAGAGGGAAGAGACACCGAGCAGACAACAGATAGGATCGAAGACAGAAGATGGCGGGCTGTTCTGTCTTCTGCCTTGAACCCTGTTTTCCTCTCTGTGTTTCTTCCCTCTGTGTCCTCTGTGACTCTGTGGTTCGTTCTCTATAGCACCCCGTACCGCTCGAACGCCTCGGCCGCCTTCATGCCGGCGCGGATCGCGTCGCGGACCTCGTTCTCCGCGTGGACCTTCTCCCACGCCCGGCGGACCGCCTCCGCCTCCGCCTCGCGCGGCACCACCACCACGCCGTCCTCGTCCGCGATCACCAGCGCCTCGGGTTCGAAGAGGACGCCGTCGATCTCGACCGGCACGTCTACGTCGATCACCCGCTGACGATCCTTCGAGTCGTAGGTGCAGGTGCCGCGCGCGTATACCGGGAACCCGACTTGTCGCATCCGCGCCACGTCCCGCACCGAGGCGTCCACCACGACGCCGACGCAGCCGCGGTTGACGGCCGCGGTCGTCAGCAACTCGCCCCAGACGCCGGACCGCACCGACCCGCCGGCGGCACACACCAGCACGTCGTCCGGCCGGCAGTCGTCCACCGCTTGCAGTTCCAGTTCGTAGGGCCGCGGGTCGGGGTGGGCCATCTCCGCCCAGAGGGTCGTCTTGCATCGGCCGATCAGCACCCCCGGCACGGTCAGCGGCCGCAGGGGGATTCGCGGCGACTGGCGGCGAAGGCCCATCGCGTCGAGGGCGTCGCAGACGACCGCGGCGGTCAGCTTCTCGCGCATCATCGCCAGGGTGATCTCGGTCACGGCTGGGCCTCGTCATTGCGGAAGAGCGGTTCGGCGGCGTTGGTCATCATCCCGGTGATCCCGCACATCACGAACGCGAACGCCCCGGTGTACAGAGCCGCGTCCCACCCCCAGGAGACGGCGATCCCGCCGACCAGGCTCGGCCCCAGCCCGGCGCCGAAGTTCCCCCACATGTTCCCCCAGCCGAGCACCGTTGCCGCCTGCTTGCCGCCGGTGTCCTGGGCGAACGCCCACACCGCCGGCAGGCCGAAGTCCTGACACAGGGACATCACGGCCAACGCGACCGTCACCGTCCAAGGGTCCGGCAGGAAGGTACTGATTGCCATCACCGCGGCGCAGGGGAACTTGAACGCCCCCATCGGGATCGACCGGCCCAACCGAAGCCCGAGGGTGCGGCTAAGGCGATCCGTATACCACCCGCCGGCGAGCAGCCCGAACGTCGCCACGAGCAGCGGGATGGTCGTCATCAACCCGCGCTGTTCCACCGGGACGGCGAACCGCTCGGACAGGAACCGTGGCATCAGGGTGATGAGGAACACCCACCCGATGTTGGCGAAGAAGTTGGACGCGGAGAAGAGCCACTGGTTGCGGCTGGCGATCAGCTCGCGCCAGGGGATCGCGTTGGTGCCGGCCGTCTGCGACGCCTGCGACTGGCCGGCTTCGATGAATGCGACCTCGTCGGCGTTGGCCCACGGGTGCCGCCGTGGCCAGTCCCGGGCGACCACCCAGAAGATACAGCCGACGAGGATGCCGAGCAGGCCGTACAGCATTAGCGTCGGCCGCCACCCCCCGACATGGAGCTGGCGAATCTCGCCCGGAAACGCCTTCTCGATTATAAGACGGTTGAGCCGTTCCGATTCTGCTTGGGTACGTTCGGTGGCTGGCTTGTCGCTGATGGCCTTTCCATCCAGGGGCAAGTTAACAGCCGACCAATCGAGGTCGTCGAAGGCGTGTGGATCTTGGATCACACGGTTAATCGCTGAGGCTATCACGGCCGGATCATTGGCGACATGGGAGTCTGGTTGTTCGCTCTGTAATGTCGCTAATTGGAGCCTAACCGCATGGAGGACAGGGTGGAGTGCTATCGGATTCTCTGTCTTTTCAATCAATGACCTGATTCCCCAATCCCTGGCACCGGCCTTTCCCGGTGGGATAACAAAGTAGTCGGGATTCATGATGTCCGCAGGGGTAACAGTCGCGGGCGTCGAGAGTGGCACGAACGCGACGATCAGGAACCCGGTCAGCACGTTCGCCACGGCGCCGCCGGCCCGACCGCCGAACGACACGACGCCGCTCGCCAGCCCCCGCCGTCGGTCCGGCACCCACCGTTTAATCAAGAGCGCCGCCGTCGGATACGCCCCGGCCTGCGACAGCCCCAGCAGGAACCGCGCGGCGAAGAGCGTCCAGAAGTCCTGCGCCAGGGCGATGAACACCCCGAACACCGACCACCCGAACAGGTACAGCGTCATCATCGCCCGCGGGCCGTACCGCTGCGACAGCCACCCACTGGGCACCTGGGC
>DASSAT010000512.1:0-5414 GCA_035699305.1 Fimbriiglobus sp.
CCGGGATGCCCTACGGCGACCACTTCGGGTTGGTGACGGTGGACTGGTCGGCTCAGGACCCGGTGGTCGGCCTCCAGTTGCGCGACGACGCCGGGGAGGTGGTCTTTCGGCACGCGGTCCCGCTGCGGGTGCTCAAGGCGACGGGCGAGCCGGTGGCGAAGCTGCCGAAGGGGGTGATCGGCCCGGCGGAGGCGCGGCGGCGGGTCGGCCAGGAGGTGACGGTGCAGTTCCCGGTCCGCGGCGGCCGGGCGGTGGACAAGGGCAAGCGCATCCTGCTGAACTCGGAGACTGATTTCAGGAGCGTGCGCAACTTCACGGTGGTGCTCGACGAGAAGGGGATGACCGGCCCCTACGCGAAGGCGACGTTCGCCACCTTCCAGGGCAAAACGGTCCGGGCCAAGGGGAAGGTGACGAAGTACCAGGACCAGGTCGAGATCGTCGTCGAGGACGCGAAGCGGTTGGAGATCGTTGGGAAGAAGTAAAGACCTAACCACAGAGGCACAGAGACACAGAGAAGACAGGAAAACAGAGTTAAAGAAGGCACCGGAGGGGCTGGCCCGCCGGTCTACTCCTCTCCTGTCTTGAACCCTGTCTTTCTGTCTTCTCTGTGCCTCTGTGCCTCTGTGGTTAGGTCTTCTTTGGGCCGGCTCAGGCGTCCGGTACGATGGCCTCGGCCTCGATCTCGACGAGCATGTCCGGGTCGATCAGCCGGCCGACCTCGACCATCGTCGCCGCCGGGCGGACCGCCCCGAAGAACTCGCCGTGCGCCAGCCCGACCTTCTCCCAGGTGGTCATGTCCGTCAGGTAGATGCGGGTGCGGACGACGTGCTCCAGCCCGGCCCCGGCGGCCTCCAGCGCGGCCTGGATCGTCCGCAGGGCTTGCACCGCCTGGGCGTAGGCGTCCCCCTTGCCGACCAGGCCGGTCGGGGTCATCGCGGTACACCCCGAGACGTAGACGAACGGCCCAACCCGCACCGCCCGGGAGTAGCCGATCACCGGCTCCCAGGGGCCGCCGCTGCCGATGGTGTGGCGCTTCATAAGGCTCTGCTCTTGCGGGCATCAAGAGGCGGGACGGGAATGCCCCGCCCTCAACGTTACGCGATGCACCCGAGTCTCGGCAACAGTTCCTTCATCTCCGCGAACGAGCCGAGTACCCGGTCCGGGCGGGCGTCCGCGGCCGACTCCCGTCCGGTCGCCCCGCCCAGGACCAGCCACACCGGCACCCCCGCCGCTCGCCCGGCATGGACGTCCACCGCCATGTCTCCGACATAAACCGCCTCGGCCGGCGAATCCCCGAGCCGACGGAGGGCCTCCAACAGCATGGCCGGGTCCGGCTTGGCCTGCCCGCCGACGTCCTCCGGCCCGAGGACTTCCGCGATCGCCGGCCGCAGCCCCAGGTGTTCGACCAGGCCGCGGGTGAACTCGACCCGCTTATTGCTGCACACCGCCAGCCGGTAGCCCCGCGCGGCGAGGGTCGCCACGGTGTCGGCGACGCCGGGCATCAGCCGGGTGCCGGCCAGCATGACCGTCGGGTGGTGCTCCCGGTAGAGGGCGACCGCCGCGTCGGCCGGGGCGTTTGGGACGAGGTCCGCCATGAGCTGCGCCAGCCCCAGCCCGACGTACCGGCGGACCTCCCGCTCCGGCAGGTCCGGCCAGCCGTATGCTCGGCGGACGTGGTTGGTGCTGGCGGCGATCGCGTCGAAGCTGTCGGCCAAGGTCCCGTCGAAGTCGAGCAGCACGGCGCGGGTCGGCATGGTTGTCTCCGGGGGGCACGTCGGGATATGGTATCGGGTGCCCGACCCGTGCCGACCCCGAGGGGACACGATGCCCTCCCCGCCGGACCCGCCCGAGACCGCCGACCTCCCGCCGCCGACTCCCGAGCACGTCTTCCGGGAGTACGCCCCCCGCATCTACAACCTGGCCCGGCGGATGCTCGGCAACGACGCCGACGCCGAGGACGTCACCCAGGACGTGCTCGTGCAGGTGGTGCGCAAGCTCCACACCTTCCGCGGCGAGTCGCAGCTGCCGACCTGGCTGCACCGGGTGACGGTCAACGCGGCGCTGGCGCACCGGGAGAAGCGGGCCAACCGCCAGAAGCGGGAGATGGCCACCGGCGACGAGGCGCTGGAGGCGATCGCCGCTGACCCGCCGACCGTCGGGGTGCGGCTGCCGCGGCCGGGGGCGGAGGCGGCCCCGGAGCAGACCGTCCTGGCGGCCGAGCAGCGGGCGGTCATCGAACGGGCGATCGCCAAGCTGCCGGAGGGGTTCCGCGAGGTCTACGTCCTGGCCGACGTGGAGGGGTTGCCCAACGCCGAGATCGCGGACATGCTGGACCTGAGCGTGGCGGCGGTCAAGAGCCGGCTGCACCGTGCCCGGGAGCGGATGCGGGTGCTGCTGGCCCCGCACTTCGAGGAGGCGCTGACGTGAGTTGCGAAGAGCTGGTGGGCGTGCTGCTAGACTTCGTCGGCGGCGACCTCTCCCCCGAGCAGCGGGCGGTAATCGAGCAGCACCTCTGCGGCTGTCCGCCGTGCGGTCAACATGTCGAGGAGTATCGGCTGACCATCCGGGTGACGCGGCTATTGCCGAAGGCCGACCCGCTGCCGCCGGCGTTCGAGGCCCGGTTGCGGGCGGCGCTGGCCGCGGCCGAGCGGGGCGAGTAGTTCGCTGGATTTCGTGTCGTGGCACTCGCGGCCGCAGGTCGCCCCCCCGGTCACTTGTAGGCCACCCCGGCACTCGCCGGGCCGCCCAGCGGGATCGTCGCGGTCCGCCGGAAGCCGGCCTCCCGGCACCACCCGGCGAAGTCGGCGGCAGTGAAGTCGAACGCGTCGCCGAACTCGATCAGCATGTTCAGCGACATCATCAGCCCGAAGGCGTTCTCCCGCCGGTCGTCGTCGATCAGGTTCTCGACCACCGCGAACGCCCCGCCCGGCGGCAGGGCCGCGTAGGCCGCCCGGATCAGGTGCTTCTTCTTCTCCAGGTCCCAGTCGTGGAGGATCATCCCCATCGTGATCACGTCGGCCGTCGGCAGCGGGTCCGCGAAGAAGTCCAGGGGCACCGCGGAGACCCGGTCCGCCAGGCCGGCCGCCGCGATCCGCCGCTCGGCGATCCGCGTGACCTCCGGCAGGTCCGCGGAGATGCACCGCATGTGCGGGTGCCGCTCCGCGACGAACAGGGACAGCTGGCCGGTGGCCCCGCCCACGTCGCAGAGCGTGCGGTAGCCAGTGAAGTCGAACTTCTCAGCGAAGGCCCGGAAGTTGCCGGCGGAGATGCCGCTCATGGCGTCCATGAACTGTTCGAGCCGTTCGGGCCGGCTGTACAGCTCGGCGAACATGGGCTTGCCGGTGTGCTTGATCTCGTTCTGCGGGCGACCGGTCCGCAGCGCCTCGGTCAGGTCGCCCCAGTACCGGTACAGCCGGGCGTTGGCCATCTCCAGGAAGCCGCCCATGAACCGCGGACTGCTCCGGTCGAGGAACGTCGCGGTCTCCGCGGTGTTACGGTAGCGCGCCTGGGGGCCGGTGCCGTCCCGGTCGAGGAAGCGCAGCGCCACCAGGGCGTCGAAGAAGTCGGGGTCGGCCCGCGGGTGCAGTTCGAGGGCCGCCCGCAGCTCGGGGCCGGTCATGGCGCCGGCGCCGAGCGTCGTGAAAAGCCCCAGTTCGACGGCCGAGAGCAGGACCTTCGCCGGCCAGAAGCCCATGCCGACGTCCATGATCCGGGCCGGGGATGGCGAACTCATGCGGGAATTCCTTCGCAAAAGGTTTGGGGGCTCGCCGTCAGTCCGTCCCGACGTGAACGTGGAGCCGGGCGACCGCCGACTCGCCCCGGCCGTTGGTCCGCTCGACCCGGACCAGGTAGTGCCCGGGTTTCGTGTACCGGTGGACGGTGCGGGCGTACCCGTCCTTCGCCAGCTGCACCGCGTTCCCGTCGCTGCGCACCTCCACCGCCGGGCTGCCGTCCCCGAAGTCCCAGGTCTCCTTCCCCTCGATCGTGCGGAACGTCCGCACCAGGAACGTCACGTCGTCGCCGGGCTTGATCCCGGTCGTCGGGTAGTACGCGGCGTGGATCGACGGGGGCAGCTTGCCCGGTTGGTCCTTGTCGAGCACGTTCACCACCGCGAAGTCGTAGTCCACGCGACCGGCCGCGTCGGTGAACTTCAGCACCTCGCTGTACACGCCCGGCTTGCTGTACGTCCGCTCGACGCGCTCGCCGGTCGCCGTCTTGCCGTCGGAGAAGGTCCACTCGTAGGACCGCTTCCCGGCCGCCGCGGCCCACGACCGGCTCCCGTCGAGGACGACCTTCTCCCCGACCCTCGCGATCTGGTGCGGCCGGGCCACGGCGAGCAGCTTCGGCTTGTGCTCGTCGAGGTACGCCTCCCAGAGGAAGGCGTACCCCTCGACGATCCCCCACTTGCCCGACGGCTGCCGGGCGGTGATGTCGAAGTGCAGGTGGGACCAGCCGCCGCTGCCGCCCTCCTTGCCGAGCAGGCCGACCCGCTGGCCCATCTTCACCGTCGCGCCGACCGTGATCGCCGGGTCGATGGTGTGCAGGTGGCTGTACCGGTAATACCAGCCCCGGGTGTCCCGCAAGTAGACCACGTCGTACCGGGGCCTGACCGGGGTGTCGGCGTAGCCCGGGGCCGCCTCCTTGCCCGCCGAGACGACCTCGCCGTCGGTCGCGGCGACGACCTCGACCTGCCCCTCCGCCCCGCCGATGTCGAGCCCGTAGTGGTAGTAGATCGGCCTGTCGCCCGGCACCTCCCCGCCGTCCACATGCACCGGCTCGTTGGCCATCTGCGTGGCACTGGCGAACCACCGCTGTTTGGCCGGGTAACGGAACGTGCCCGGGTTCATCAGCGGCGAGCCTTCCGGCCAGAGCCGCAGGCGGGCGTCCTTGTCCAGCCCCCAGACGTTGCCCGTCGAGGTCCGCTCGCGGAAGCCCTTCGTGACGGGGCAGTCGATCCGCACCCCGGAGACAGTCACCGGCAGGCGGTAGTTGGAGGCGACCAGCGTCACCGTCCGGCCGTCCACCTCGACCGTCACCTCCGCCACGCGGACCGCCCCCCGCAGATCGTCGCGCGTCTCCTTCAGGTCGATCAGCTTGACGGTGGCCGTCTTGCCGCTGGCGAGTTCGACCTGCCGCGACTCGCACACGTCGAGGTCGGTCGTGCGCATCAGCGGGGAGAGCGTCGGCTCGGGCGGCGCGGCTGTCAGGCCGACCGGATACAGGAGGGCGAGGGCAGAGAGGAAACCCGTGCGGGTCATGGCTTCACCGTCGGCGCAAGGAGTCGGGGTCAGGTAGATACGGACTGTACCCGACCGGTCCCGCGGTGCAAGGTAATCCCGGCACGAGGCCGAAGGCGCAGTCGGGCTTTCCCCGGCGGCTTGCCATCACAACTCTCCGGCAGCTCGCAGCTCGCC
>DASSAT010000513.1:0-5645 GCA_035699305.1 Fimbriiglobus sp.
GTTCGTCGGCCAGTTGCTGGCGGGGTTGGGCCGGTCCGAGGAGTTGGTGCGTGTGATCGAGAACATGGCCGTTGTAGTCGCGACGACCTGTCGGAGAAACACACGCGCCAGACCGGGGACGTTCGAACTCCTCAACGACCCAGCCGATTGGACTTCCAGCTAACTTGATGCCTATGGGGTGAGCGCGTCACCTAACCCCCCGGCCCCCTTCCCTAAGAGGGAAGGGGGAGCCAGAGGGGTGCGGGTTATTGTCTTCCTCCCCTCCCCGCTTCGGGGAGGGGCCGGGGGAGGGGTTCTTCGAGCGCCCCACCCCCTCGCTTCCGCTCGGGGTTCGCCCGGTATCTTCATCACCACCCGGCAACCTTCCCCATCTTTGCGCCGGGCTTTCCCCATCCCCCCGATTGCGTGGACCGGCACCGCCGGCGCCTTCGATAAACCCCGCAGACTCTCCGGTCCGTGGGGCGAATCATGCGGCGGCTTGGCATCCTCGTCGGCGGGTGGGCGGCGGCCGCGGTCGGCTGTTTCGCCCCTCTCCCCGACCTCGACCGCCCGCTCGCGCCGGCCGAGGACGCCCTCACCCGCGCCGCCGACTGCCTCGACCGCGGCGACGAGGCCGGCGCCCTGCCGCACCTGCAAGCCCACCTCGCCGCCCACCCCGACGCGCTCATGATCCGCGCGCACCTCGCCGAGCTACTGCTCAAGCGCGGGGACGTGACCGCGGCGCGCGGCCTGTTCGAGCGGTTCGTCGCCGACGCCCAGCTCACGACCGGGCCGGCGAACGCGCACCTGGCCCACTGCCACGCCCGGCTGATGGCGATCGCCGAAGAGACCGGCGACGCCTACCGCGAAGGGCTGCACCGCGGGGTCGGGCTGCTGCTCCTGGTGCAGACTTGGGACGCCGACCCCGACCGCCGCGACGAGTCGGCGGCCGAGCGGACGCTGGCGAAGGCGGCGGCGGCGCTGCGGGCGGCCGCGGCAGAGCGGCCCGGCGACGCGCGGGCGAACCTGTACTTGTCAGAGGTGTACGCGCGGCTCGGCCAGCCGTCGGCGTCGCGGGCGACGCGGCGAACCGCGCGGGCCGGCCTGCCGGACCCGACCGTCACCCCCGCCGAGCGCGAGCGGCTCGCGGCCGAAGCACTCGCGGCGGTGCGGTGATCGCGTCCGGGAAGTAGCTTCGCGGTCGGCGGCGCGGTAGCATGATCTCGCCGGGGCACTCGGCCGGGCCGGCCGGGCCGGCGGGAGCGCGAGATGATCCGCGTCAACAAAATCCTCTACCCGACCGACTTCTCGTCGTACTCGAACCAGGCGTACTTCCACGCCCTCGGGCTGGCCGAGGCGTACCGGGCGAGCCTGACCGTCCTGTACGTCTACACCCCCGGGTCAGAGCCGCCGCCCGACGGCGCGGGCGGCGACCGGCGGTACTGGAAGAGCCAGCTCGAACAGATCCGGCCGGCCAACCCGTCGATCCCGGTCAGCCACGTCTTCCTGGAGGGGGACGCGGCCGCGGAGATCGTGCGCTACGCGGCCGACGCGGCGGTGGACGTGATCGTACTCGGCACCCACGGCCGCACCGGGGTGGAGCGGCTGTTGATGGGCAGCGTCGCCGAGAAGGTGATGCGCGACGCCCCGTGCTCGGTGCTGGTGGTCAAGCTGGCCAAGGGTTCGCGGCCGCCGGAGCAGCCGCACGTCGGCCAGGCCGGCAACCGAGCGTAAGAACGAACCAGAGCGCAGACGCGATCGACTTCGACGGCGGCACAATTTCCGGCATCTTCGCGCTACCGCGCCTGGGTTTTGTCCGCCGCTCGCTTGGCCCGCTCCTGGGCCGAGAGCGAGTCCCACACGCGCACCGTGAAGTCGCCCGAGCCGGAGACTAGCCGGGTGCCGTCCGGGCTCCAGGCGACGGCGTGGACGTAGTCGGTGTGGCCGCGCAGCTCGGCGACTTGCTGGCGGCGGGCGACGTCGATCAGGCGAATGCTGTGGTCGCGGCAGCCGGCGGCCAGCCGCGCCCCGTCGGGGCTGAACGCCACGCTGTAGACAATACTCCGCAGCGGGATGACCGCGAGTTGTTCGTGGCTTGCCACGTCCCAGAGGCGGATGGTCTTGTCCTGGGACCCCGAGGCCAACAGTTTGCCGTCGGCGCTGAAGGCCACCCGCCAGACCTCGCCGGTGTGCCCGCGTAAGACAGCGACCTCCCTCACCCCGCGCTCTCCCTCGGCCTGGGTAGAGGATAGCGCGCCGGCGACGGTCCAGAGGCGGACGGTCTTGTCCATTCCGGTGGTGGCGAGCACGCTGCCATCGGGATGAAAAGCCACGTCAATGGAGTTCCTGTCATGTCCCTCGAGTCGCGCGACCTCCCGCCCCGTGGCCACGTCGTAGAGTCGAACCGGTCCCTCGATGCACCCCGCCGCTAGAAGTGTCCCCGCCGGGTTCAACGAGGCCCGCGCGTCGCCCAGTGCGTCACCGCCGCGGAGGCGCCAATCGTGGGCGGTCTTCCGGGACGCCACATCCCAGAGCCGGACGCCCAGTTGTCGCTCCATCGTGACAAGTCGGCGGCCGTCACGGTCGTAGTCAACCGAACTGATGATCCCGGTCTGGTGCTGGAGCAGACCCGTTTGACGGCCGGTCGTGGCGTCCCAGAGGCGCGCGGTGCCGTCCCACGCCGCCGAGGCGACCTGCTCGCCGTCGGGGCTGAAGGCGACATCGTAGACGTAGCCCTCATGTCCGCTCAGGATGCCGTTCCGTTCCACCAGGCTGAGGTCCCAGATGCGCACCGTGCCGTCACGGGCGCCGGACACCAGGCGGGAGCCGTCGGGCGTGAAAACCGGCGCACCGTTAAAGCCGTCGCCGTGTCCGCGGAGCACACCAATCAAGTCGCCGGTGTCGGCGTTCCAGAGGCGAAGGGTCGCATCTTCCGAGGCGGTGACGACGCGCGTACCATTCGGGCTGAAGAGGACATTCGGCACCCAACCCGTATGCCCGCCCAGGACGGCCAGCAATTCCCCCGTGTACCCGTCCCAGAGCCGCGCCGTCTGGTCCGTCGAGGCGGTGGCCACGCGCCGGCCGTCCGGGCTGAAGGCAACCGACCAGATGGCATTCTTGTGTCCGGCCAAGACAGCCAGCGACCGGCCCGTGACCGCGTCCCAAAGGCGCGCCGTGCTGTCCGGGTAATTGCTCGCGGAAAGGAGCCGCGACCCGTCCGGGCTGAAGAGTACCGAATCGACACGGCCCGTGTGGCCGCGCAACACGGAGACTTCCTTGCCACTCGCGCCGTCCCAGAGGTGAATGGTGTTGGCACCGTCCGTGCACGCGATCCGCTTGCCGTCCGGACTGTAAGCCAGGTGCCGGACCGACATCGCGTGGGGGGCCAGGACGGCAAGCCGGCGGCCCGTAACGGCGTCGCACAGGAGGAGGTGCTCCCCGGAAGCCACTGCCACCCGTTTGCCGTCGGGGCTAAAGGCGACCGGAGAGTCGTACCCTCGCCATTTCCCCAGGACGGCGATCTCGTTGCCCGTATCCGCGTCCCATAACCGGGTCGTGCCGGCCTGCCCATTGACTGCATAGGAAGCCATGCGGCGGCCGTCCGAGTTGTACGCCAGAACGAGGTTCCGATCCTCTTCGGCTGGAGTCATTTCTGCCCGGAGACGGGCCAGTTCCTGGCCCGTCTCGGGATCCCAGACGCGGATGGTCCGGTCGTTGCCAGCCGTGGCGATTTGCTTGCCGTCCGGTCGGTACGCCACGGACGTCACCGGGGCCGAGTGACCGCGGAGGACGGCGCTCACTTTGCCGCTGGCCACGTCGTACAGGTGAACGTCGTGATGGTCGGCGCCGCTGACCGCGACCTGCCGGCCCGACGGGCTTAGGACGTGTGACCGGTACTTCCCGCCCGGCGCGGGCAGCACGAGGGAGGCGCCGTCGAGCTGGCTGTGGAGGTACCGCCATTCCCAGTTGCGGTGCTCCGTTGGCGCACCGTCGAGGGCGTCGCGCGCGGCGCCGCTATTCTGAAGTTGCAAAGCGGCGGAAGCGGCCGCGATGTTCGAGCGGTAACGCTCCCAGCGCTCGGCGTCGCCGCGCCGGCGGGCCTCGTCGCCGGCCTGCTCGGCTGCCTGCCGGGACAGCTCCGCGTCGTGCCGCGCGTCCCGCTCACTCCGGGCCGCCGCGGCCTCGTTCAGGCGCAGCTGGTTGAAGTAGCCGGCGGCCAAAAGCGAGGCCACCGTGGCCAGGACCAGCACGGCCGTCAATACGCCTCCCAGCACCGCCATTCCGGGATGATGCCGGGCCCAGCGCACGGCGCGCTCCAGTTGGGACTGCCGCCGGGCAAGGATCGGCTCGTCGTCGAGAAAGTGGCGCAGGTCGGAGGCCAACGCCGCCGCGGTCTGGTAGCGCCGGGCTTCATCCCGGGCAATCGCCTTCAAGACGATCGTCTCCAGGTCGCGCGGTATTCGCGCGTTGAGCTTGCGGGGCGGAGGCGGCTCCTCGTGCAGCAAGCGCCGGACCAGTTTGTGGCGGTCAACCTCCTCAAAGGCCGGGTGCAGGGTGAGCAATTCATAGAGCGTTAGCCCGAGGCTGTAGATGTCGGCGCGGGCATCCCCCCGGCCGCGAAAACGCTCCGGCGCCAGGTACCGCAGCGTGCCCACCACGTCTCCGGTCTGCGTGAAGTTGTCGTCGTCGGCGAGCTTGGCCATGCCGAAGTCGGTGACCCAAACCGTCCCCCGGCGATCCAGGATCAGGTTGGAGGGCTTGATGTCGCGGTGAAGGACCCCTTGGCCGTGGGCGTAGTCCAGGGCGTGGGCGACCTGAAGCCCGATCCGGGCCAGGCTCTGCCAATAAGGTCGGCCCGAATCGGACAGCGACGAGGGGTCCGGGGTCAAAGAAGATAGCGGGTGCTTTTCACTTGGCCCTGATTCCGGAGGCACGGCGTCTGGCTCCTGCGGCGGCCCCGACCGCTTTTTTGGAGATAGCTTCTGCAGCCGCTGGAGATTGGCGAGGACGGATTCCAGGCCCACGCCCTCGATGAATTGCATGACGTAGTAGTGCAGCCCGTTGTCCTCGCCCGTGCCGTAAACGGGGACGATATTGGTGTGGTGCAGCCGCGCGACCAGCCGCGACTCGCGCTCGAACCGTTGCAGTTGACGGGGGTCTCGGAAGGCGTGGTTCGGTAAGACCTTGAGGGCCACGTGCCGGTCCAGGGACGTTTGGACCGCCTCATACACGATCCCCATGCCGCCCCGCCCGATTTCGCGCAAGAGCTGGTAGCCACGAACCTCGGGCGTGACGAATGCGGGGAAGGGCGCGGGATCAACACCCGAGGTCCCCCCCGCGCCCTCAGTGCTCAAGAGTTGCTCGACCTGCGCCACGCCGCTCAAGAGGCGCTGGAACTCCGGCCATAACTCCGGGCAGTCGCGACACAGTTCCTCGCTCGTGATCGGTCGTCCTTGTTGCCGGAGGTCTTCCGCACGCAAGAGCAGATCGATCAGCCGCTCGTCCATATCCGCCTACCTTCCTTCCCCTATTGCTCTGTTGAAATGTTCGTGATGTGACGGCCCTGTCTTCAGCCCGAAGGGCTGGGAGTTCTCAGCCCAGGGCAACGCCCTGGGGACGTGGATACCGGCTCCGAGCCCTGAAAGGGCGGGACAGCGTGGCCGTGT
>DASSAT010000514.1:0-5717 GCA_035699305.1 Fimbriiglobus sp.
GCGGTCCTTGCCGTAGTGGACCAGGACCGTGCTCTCGTTCTGCGTCAGGTTGTTCAGCCCGGTCTCGAAGACGATGTCCTTCTTCTCCCCGATCGACCACGCCACCCGCTGCCGGCCCGAGCGGGATCAGGACGTTCACCGCGGTCGCGTCGGTCCCGTCCGGCAGGGTGGCGGAGGACTCGGCCAGCCACCGGCTCCCGTCCCGAGTCCACACCGCCTCGCCGAACGTGCCGGAGCCGTCGAACACCCAGGCCCGCAGTCCGCCGAGCGGGTTCTGGCCGATGACCTGCGTCCCCGACGAGACCGGCTTGCCGTCCTTCGTCAGCGTGTAGGCGCCGCGGAGGAACGCCTTGTTCTCGTCCCAGGCGTAGCGGATCCGCAACTCGCCACCGTCGCCCTTGGCGGTCCACTCGCCGGCCAGCCAGTCCAGGTCCTTGAGCTCACCGCCAGGGCCGGGTCGGTCGCCTACTCGCCGACCGACGCCAGCTTCCAGCCGCCGTCGCCCCGGACGAGCAGCGACGTGAAGCGGGTCACGACCGGCTCCGCCTCGGCCGCGGTCCGGGCCTTGACGCTCTCGTCCGCGACGGCGGCGATGCGGCCGAGCGGGCGGACCGAATCGAGCGTCACCTCGACCTGGACCTTGGGCTGGGACTTGAACTGCTCGGCCAAACTCTTCTCGATGGCGTCGCGGCCCTGGATGGTCTCGCCGGCCGCGTCGGTCGATTCGCCGCGGTCCGTCCAGAAGGCGGCGACGGCCTTCGCGTCGCCGGCGTTGAACGCCGTGGCGTAGTCCGCGGCGAGCTTGCGGATGGCGGCCTCGGCCGGGTCCGCCTGGCCGGGCGCCTGCTCCGGCGCCTTGGCCTTGTCCTGCGCCGGCGTGCGGGCGACCAGCCCGAGCAGGACCGCGCCGGCTGCGATGACGGCAGCGAACGGTAGCTTGTGGTGGTGTATCTGGGGTCTCCCTGGAGGTGTCAGGTCGTGAAAAGGGCCGGGGCATCGGAACGGATGCGCCCGGCCAGGGGTTGATCGACAGGCGATCAGAAGCTCGGTTGTCGCCGACGGATCAGTTTCCGGTCGGCAGCGGCAGGCTAAACCCCTCCTTCTTGAGCATCTCGCGGACGTGCTGGAACTTCTCGTACTGCGTCAGCGTGATCGGACCCGTGTAGGATTCGCTCTGCAACTTGCGCGGCGGGTGCGCGACGTAGGTCTTCATGAGGTCCTTGATCGCCCCGCTGATTGTGATCATCGTCCAAGTCCGCTCGGTGTAGTTGTTCATGAAGATGTCGTACCGCTCCTGCGGGTCTTGCCACAGGTCGAAGACCTGGGGCACGGTAGCGACGTACTTGTCCGCGCCCTTCCAACCGAGGTTGGTATCGACGGCGAGACCCCCGGTGGGCTGGCCGTTGTCGCCCCGCAGGTTGAACACCGCCTTGTAGTTGCCGACCCGCGCCGCGCCGGGGGTCAGCTCGTTCTCCGTGAAGTAGAACCAGGATTTGCGCGCGCACTTGCCGGCGCCGAACAGCAACGGCGACATGTCGTAGCTGTCGAAGATGATCGGCTTGTTCTCGCGGTCGTTCTCGGGCAGCTTCGCGCCGGCCACGGCGGCGAACGTCGCCATGAGGTCGAGACCGCCGACGATGTCGTGGTTCTTCACCCCGGCCTTGATCTTGCCCGGCATCCAGGCGATGGCCGGCACGCGGTTGCCGCCCTCGCGCACGGTCCCCTTGGTGCCGCGGAACGGGGTGTAGCCGGCGTCGGGGTACACGTCCTGCCAGGCGCCGTTGTCGGTGGTGTAGAACACCAGCGTGTTCTTATCGAGGCCGAGCGCGCGGACCTTGTCCATGATCGCCCCGATCCGGGCGTCGAGTTCCACCACCGAGTCGGCGTACTTGCTCTTGGACAGGGACTTGTGAACGAAGTCCGGGTGGGGCATGTTCGGTTGGTGAACCTTCATGAAGTTGACGTGCGCGAAGAACGGCTTGTCCGACTTCGCAACCTTGTCGAGGTAGTCCAGCGTCGCCTTCTCGACGTAGCCGTCAAAAAATGGGATGCCAACGACGCCATCGGGGTAGTTGACGCCGTGGAGCGTGACGTTCTTGTCCGGCTCGTTGACGTACTGTCCGTTGATCTTGAAGTCCTCCTTGGCCTGCTCGCCCGCGTTGCCCGACAGGGAACCCTTGGTCACCTTCTGGAACATCGCGCGCAGTTCCGGGTCCATGTCCGGGAACCACGTCGGGTCGGCGTAGGTGTAGGCGTTGAGGTGATACAGCCCGCAGTACTTCATTTCGTCGTAGCCCTGGGCGTTGGGCAGTGCGTAGTCCGCTTCCCCGAGGTGCCACTTGCCGGTGAAGAAGGTCTGGTAGCCCGCCGACTTCAGGACGGACCCCAGGGTCCATTCCGCCGCCGGCAGGCCGCCGCCCTGGCCCTGGAACGCCACCGTGGTCATGCCGCTGCGGTTCGGGATGCGGCCGGTGAGCATGGCCGCGCGGCCGGGCGTGCAACTCGGCTGCGCGTAGAACGAGTAGAACGTCATGCCCTCGTTCGCGAGCCGGTCGATGTTGGGCGTCGGCATGCCCCGCCCGGCGCCGCCGCCGTAAGGCCCGAGGTCGCCGTAACCCGTGTCGTCCGACACGATCAGGATGATGTTGGGCTTCTTGCCCTCCTGCCGGGCGTTGACCGCAACGGTGCGGTTGTGGGCCGCGACCTCCGCTAGCCCGGCCGCCCGACCCGCCCCCTCGCAGCACGGCGCGGGGCCGTCACTGACCCGGGCCGTCGCCTCCACCGGCCGCCGTTGCGGCTCGGCTTGCAGCACCGAATCGAGCCGGCCGGACGCGGCCAGCCACCCACCCGCCCCGCCAACCGCCAGGGTTAGCAGCGGCAACACCCTCGACTTGAGACTCATGGCGTGACTCCCTTGTTGAGACAGGAACCTCATCACTTCCGCCGGGGCTGCGGGAAGACCGTCTTCCAGTCCGCCTTCATGTCCGCCAGCACCCAGCCCCGCTTCGCGGCCTCGTCCAGCCCGCGATCCAGCTTCCCGACGTGCGACGTCCGGTCGTAGGCGTACTCGCGCTCGGCGTCGGTGTGGTGGACGAGCAGCCCGAATCGTAGACCCGGCCCGCTCGTCGTGTATTCGAGCATCTCGAAGTCGCCGTCCGAGTTGCCGAAGGCCATCACCGGCCGGCGGCCGATCAACCGGGCGATCCCGACCGGCTTGCCGGCGTGGTCGTCGATCAAGTCGATCTGCGGCTCGATGACGATGGCCGGCTTGCCGTCCCGCACCACATACTTCGACTTGAAGGTACTCCCGACGATCTGCTCCGGCGGGATGCCGTAGACCTGATCGGCCCACGGCCGCATGAAGTCCGTCGTGCCGCCGGAGGCGATGAACGTCTTGAACCCGTTGGCACGCAGGTACGCCAGCACCTCCAGCATCGGCTGGTAGACGCATTCGGTGTACGGCCGCTTGTACTTCGGGTGTCGGGCGGTTGCGATCCACTCCTTCACGGCCGCCTCGAACTCGTCGAGGGTCATGCCGGTGTGTGTCGCGGCGATGATCTCGACCAGCCCTTTCTGCCCGGCCGCTACCAGTGCCTTGTGGTCGCCCTCCAGCACCGCCTTGAACGGCTGTTTCTCCTTCCACTCCGGGTGCTTGCCGGCCATCGCCTTCACGCGGTCCAGCGCGAACACCACCTGAGTGTAGACGGGCTGCTCACACCAGAGCGTGCCGTCGTTGTCGAACACGGCGATTCGCTCCGGCACCGGCACGAAGTCGGGCGAGCCTTCCTTCGTGACCCGTGAGACGAAGTCGGTGATCGCCTTCTTCGTGGCAGTGTCGTTCCAGGACGGGAGCGGGTCGGCGGCGGGCGGCTGGGCAGCCGCGGCCCAGACGGCGACCGTGACGGCGACGATCCCGCCGACCGCAGTGGCCATACGTCTCATCGGGATACCCTGGAACCCGAAGGTGGGGTCGGCGTCGCGGCCGTGGGTTGCCGGCGTCGCCACGGCCCGTCCCTGGGCGCCGATTATTCAACAGACGACGTGTGGATTCGATAATTAGACGGGAGACCACCCGGGATCAAGTGGGTGCCGGCGATATCCACGTTCCAACATGGGTGCTGTGTTCAACAGACTCCGACAAGTGATGGCACGAGGTTACGGCACCGCCGGGCCGCCCGTCACGCAGCGGAACCCGAGATGAGACATGCCGGTGTCCGGGGCGGTCCCCCGGCGGGCGGCCGGGCGGTAGCTCTCGCAGTAGCTGACGTGGCAGAGGAACGACCCGCCCCGGGTCACCCGCTTCGGTGCCCACGGCTCGTTCGGGTCCCAACTCTCGGTCGGGCCGGCCGGGTTGGCGATCGGCCCCCGGCCGGCTCGCCGGGCGTACTCGTCGGCCCGATACCAGTCGGAGCACCACTCCCAGACGTTCCCGGCCATGTCGTACAGCCCGTATCCGTTCGGCGGGTAGGCCTTCACCGGGGCGGTCCGTTCCCACCCGTCGAGCATCAGGTTCCGGTACGGGAAGTCGCCCTGCCAGATGTTCGCCAACTTCGAGTCGTCGGCCGGTGGGTCGTCGCCCCAGGTGAAGCGCTTGCGGGCAAGACCGCCGCGGGCGGCGTACTCCCACTCGGCCTCGGTCGGCAGCCGCTTCCCGGCCCACCGGGCGTAGGCGGCCGCGTCGTCCCATGAGACGTGGATAACAGGGTGGTCGTCCCGCCCGTCGATCGTACTGCCCGGTCCCTCGGGGTGCCGCCAGTTCGCCCCGGGGACGTACCGCCACCATGCGGCCGCGTTGTCGAGCGGGACCGGGCCGGGGGGCGGGGTGAACACCATCGACCCGGGCACCAGTTGGTCGTCCGGCGGCCGTGGTGTGCCGGGCGGCAGGGTCTTCCGCAACTCCTCCCACTCGGGCTTCTTCTCGGCCGTGGTGACGTACCCGGTGGCCTCGACGAACGCCCGGAACAGGACGTTAGTGACTTCGTGTTCGTCGATCCAGAACCCATCGAGGCGGACCCGGTGGGCCGGCCGCTCGGTCGCCGGTCCGGCGTCGGAACCCATCGTGAACTCGCCGGGCGGGACCCACCGCATGCCGGGCGGGCCGGCCGGGTCGGTGAGCCGGGTGAGGGCAAAGGCGACCGCGAAGCCAGCCGCCACGAGCAGGGCGAGGGCGACCACCCGGCGGGCAACTCTCGTCATTCCCGGAGGCCGGATCGGCTTTTCCGCCCGCGGTGACGTGCGGGCGGGCTTCGAAAGACCCATGACTGCCCTCGACGCGGCGCGAAAACGGAATGAACAAGATCATAGCTGAACCGGCCCGGCGGGCCACTGCTCCGCGGCCAGCAAGGCGAGGGTCGCCCGTAACGCCCTGGCCCACGGCCTCGGCGCGGCCGGCCCGACCCTGCCGGGAGAGCCGACCGGCGGATTGGAGCAACACCGGGCCGGGGTACTCGCCGCGCTCCAGCCGGGCGGTCGGGGGCTGCTGACCGACCTGAACGGTGAGCTGTCGAGGCGTGGGTTGCCGCCGGGTGCCTGGAGCCCTTGCTGACCGGCGGGGCATGGGTTAGGTTGCGTATCCCCAGGGCTTTCAATACGTCACGTCTGTTCACCACGCAGCAGTTTGGCGGTGGCGATGTGTTTTTTCCGGGCGAACCGGGTGCGACGGGGCTTGGCCGTCTTCGCCCCCCGCACCGCCTTCTTGTACCGGGTGAGCTTCGCGT
>DASSAT010000515.1:0-9876 GCA_035699305.1 Fimbriiglobus sp.
CGTCCAGGAACTCGGTCACCCGGCCCTGCACGACGGCGGTGAACAACACCCCGGGCCGGCGGTCCGGGGAGCAGGTGACGACGGCCTCCTCCACGATGTCGATGATGCGGCCGACGATCAGCCCGACCCGTCGGCCCTCCCCCGCGTAGACCACGACCTGGATCGTATTGTCGCCGACCGCTCTCGTCGGGCCGTTCCCCAGCGGGCCGCGAGGCTCGCCGTCGTGCCCGTCCCGGCTCCAGTGACCGCGGAGGGTCCGGGCGATGGGGACGAGCGGCAGGATCTCGCCCCGGTACTGGACCACGTCCCGCCCGCCGGCCCGCTCGACCGCCGACCGGGGGACCTCTTCCAGCCGGGCGACCCGGGTCAGCGGGATCGCCATCCGCCCGCCGTCCGCGGTGGCGAACAGCAGGACGGTCTGGTGGTCCCCGGTCGCCACGGCCGAGGTGGGCTTCTCGGCGAGCGCCTGCTCTCGGACCCCGGACACGACCCCGGACCGCTGGGCCAGCCCGAGGACGTCCAGTATCAGGGCCACCCGCCCGTCGCCCATGATCGTCGCCCCCGCGAACATGGCGATCCCCTTGAGCGGCTTCTGGAGTGGCTTGACGACGATCTCCTCGGTGTCGTGGATGGCGTCCACGACCAGACCGAACGGGCAGTCGTCGGCCTGGAGGACGACGATGTTCGCCTCCTCTCCCTCGCGGCGGGTGGACTCGACCTGCAACAGGCGATCGAGGTAGACGAGCGGGAGGAGGTTGCTCCGGAGCCGGTAGACCGGGACCCCGTGGATGAACTCGATCGCCTTGCGAACCTGCTCACCCTCCAACCGGACCAGTTCGAGCAAGCTGACCTGAGGGATGGCGTAGCGGTCCCCGCCTGTCGTGACGGTGAGCGCCGGGATGATCGCCAGGGTGAGTGGGATCTTCATCCGGACCGTGGTCCCGTGCCCGGGGCGGCTCTCGACGTCCACCGTCCCGCCGATCTTCTCGACGTTCGTCCGGACCACGTCCATGCCGACGCCCCGGCCGGAGAAGTGGGTGACCCGGTCGGCGGTCGTGAACCCCGGCAGGAAGACCAGGTTGACCAGCTCCCGCTCGGACATCCGGGTGGCCTGCTCGGGGCTCACCAGCCCGGCCCGGACCGCCTTGTCCCGGACGCGGGAGGGGTCGATCCCGCCGCCGTCGTCGGCGATCTCGATGACCACCTTCCCGCCCTCGTGGAAGGCGTGCAGGTGGAGCCGGCCCTCGGCCGGCTTGCCCCGGGCGGCCCGCTCCGCCGGCGGCTCGATCCCGTGATCGACCGCGTTGCGCACGATGTGCGTGAGCGGGTCCCGGATCGCCTCGATGATCGTCCGGTCGAGCTCCGTCTCCTGCCCATCCAGGTCGAGGCGGACCTGCTTGCCGCAGGCCGTGGCGAGATCCCGGACGATCCGGGTGAACTTGCCCCAGATGTTCCCGACCGGCTGCATCCGGGTCTTCATCACCCCCGCCTGCAGGTCGGTGGTCAGGAGGTTGAGCCGCTGGACGGTCCCCAGGAACGGAGCATCATCCTGGGTGATGCTGAACTGCATGACCTGGTTGCGGGCGAGGACCAGCTCGCCGACCAGGGCCATCAGCTTGTCGAGCAGCCCGACGTCTACTCGGACGCTGGTATCGGCAACTGCCGGGCTGCGAGCCTCGCCCGGATCGGTCGGGAGCGCACCCGGACTTGCGATCGACCGCGAGGCGGCTGGCTGGGTTGGCGCGACCGAGATGGGTGGGACGGGTGGCAGGGACGGGGGCCGCGGCCGACCGCCGCCCCCGATTTCCCGCGTCGTTAATCGCTCCAGAGTCTGGACCAGTGCGGTGTAGTCCCCATCGCCCTCCTGACCGGCCGCCTCGACAGACGCGAGGATCTTGCGGATCGCGTCCACGACCCTGAGCAGAGCGGTGGCGATCTCGGAGTCGAAGGCGAGTTCCCCGGTCCGAATCCGGCTAAGAAGGTTCTCCCCGGCGTGGCCGACCGCCTGGAGCTTGGCCAGCCCGAGGAATCCGGCGGTCCCCTTGACCGTGTGGAGGGTGCGGAACACCCGGCTCAAGGTTTCCCGCTCCGCGGGGTCTCGCTCCAGGGTGACGAGGTCGAGGTCGAGCTGGCCGAGGTTCTCGTGGGTTTCGAGCACGAACTCACGGACGATCTCGTTCATGGCGCACCCCTCACGACCGGGGTGTTGACCATGCCCCGACCAGATCGGGAACACCCGGGGCCATCCGGTGAATCAGCGTGCGTTAGAGTTCATCCTCCCCAAACCCCGTTCGGACTTCAATGACCCCAGTCGGCTTTTTCGGGGTGTTCGACAGAACCGGCGTGGTGCGACCCGACTTCGGATGACACCCCGGCCGGATCCGTTGCCGCCGGCCGTACTCGTATCCCCTCCAACTGACACAACCCGCCGGGCTTCGCCCGGATCGTTGACCGGTCCGTCAACCCCTCCGGCACCAGCGGCCCGCGTGCGCGAGCAGGCTGAGCTGCCCAGCCCCGGCCCACATGAGGATCAGGGTGACTACGACGGCGGCCCACCTGAGCCAGCCGGTCACCCGGGCGTGCCACACCCTGACCCGCTCCCGCGCTACATCCGCCCGGGTGGACCCCTCATCGACCGCCGCGACGACCCGGCCCAGCGACTCGGCGATTCGCGAGGACTGCTCCGCAGCACCCTCGGGGGCGGGGTCGGGCGCGGACCTGGCGAGGAGTGCCGCGAGCTTGTCCCCCCGCCCGATCAACTCCTCAAGCTCGTCGGCGGCGTTCCGCAGTCGGTCCGCGTCGATTCCGACCCGCTCGCCGAGGGGCAACTCGGCGAGCGCATCCAAAAACCCGTTGACCACCAGGGCGGTCTCAGTCGCCGTGACCAACCTCCGCCTTGCCTCACCGAGTTGCGAGGGCACGTCCTCGGTCGGCTTGCGGGCTAGCGGCCGGCGCTTGTCGCGATCGGCCGAAGGGCGGGCGGCGAGTTGCTCCTCCCGCCGCCGGACGGCGTCCAGGTCCTGCTCGGTCTGGCGGAGCCGGTCGCGAACTTGCACGAGGTCGTCGCGTAATCCACTGAGCGGCCCTTCCGCCCGGCCGAAAACGCGGTCCATCCGTGTCGTCAATTCCGTGTACAGCGTCCAGCAGCCGACGATACCTGTGATACACGCGACCAGACCCACCGCCCCGGCCAGGCCGCAGACGGCCGCGAGTGACCGACGCAGAGTGTGCATCACCCGCCCCTTAACTCCGGGTTGCGCGTCTGCCTCCGGTCGGACGGTCAGGGGCGCGGTCGGCGCCCTCGGCCCTAAAACCCCATGTACTTCCGGGACAGGGCAGCCCGGGTCTTGGACCCCCGCTCCGAGATCTCCCCCCACAGCTGCTGCCGGGCCTTCTCATCGTCGGTCACCACCTTGGCCATCTTCGCCTGGACCTGCGGCAGGTTGGTCCGGACATCGGGCGCCGACTGCCAGCGCCACCACCCCCAGCCCGAAGTGTACTGGGTCGCGTAGAAGTACCCCTCGCTCTTCAGCTTGTCCAAGTCGATCGGCACCCCCCGGAGTGAGCCGGCGATCGCCCGCAGCCGCTGGGCCACATCGCTTCCGTAGGCCAGGGCGTCCGGGTCCACCCCCCGGGGGTTGAGCTGTTCGATCTTCTTCGCCGCCGTCTCGTGCCACAGGGCCATCTTGTCGTACCGGCGGTCCTGCTTCAGCGACCGCACGCCCTCGACGATCTCGTTGACCGTCTCGAAGTACCGCTTGGTCGCGGCCTTCGTCGGTCCGGCCGGCGCGTCGAGCGGGGCCGCGCTCTCGGCCTGCGGGAAGGCGAACAGCCCGACGATCTGCGTGAGGGACGCCGGGGAGAGCGGCCCACTCAGCACCATCGAGCTGTCGGGGTAGGTCCCCTTCCAGTCCGCCAACTCGGGTATCGCAGCCCCGGCCGATTCGAGGATCTCCAGGAACACGGCCTTGAGGACCGACCGGTACTCGCCGATCCCCGGGGAGAAATCGACCCGGAGCGTCGCCTCAATGTGCTCCCCGAATTCAGCGGTGAACGTCAGCCCGCGGACGCCGGCCAGAGCGCGCGCGAAGCTGGGGTGATCCACCTTCTTGTTCGCTAGCGACACGAGCCCGGCGAGGCCCCGCCGGGCCACGTTCGGGTCCACTGCGTCGGTCAGGTCCATGGCGATGACGAGGGGGAGCCGGGCGGCCTGGCCGGCGGCCTCGGCCAGGTACGGGCTGACGGCCGGGGCGGGTTGCTTGCCGGCAGCCTGGGAGTGCCGCAGCCACCGGGCCAGAGCCTGACGGTCGGCCGGGTGGAAGACCACCAGCCGGCTGGGGCCCATGGGGACGAAGTACGCCCCGCGGGGGGAGAGGACGAACGACCGCCCGGCCGCGCCGTCGAGTTCCCCCCGCTCGCGCCGGATCAACTCGGGCACGTCCGGGGCGTCCGGCCCGTCCACCACGGCGGCCTGCCAGTCCCACCGGGCGTCTGCCAGGTGCGCCTGTCCGGCGATGAGTACTCGCTCCGACCCGGGGGCCATGACCCCGCCCGCGGACCGGTACCTTTGCTTCGTCTTGTCGGCCCAATCCTCGCGCTGCCCGACGGGGCTTGCATGCACCGCCTTGACGTCAACCAGGACCAGGACGTTTGCCGAGTCGGGGACCAGCCTCAGCGCCCCGTCAAACGGCCCGGCAACGAGGAGGACGGGAAGTCCGAGAGCGGCGAACATGAATTGTCTCCGAGCGAGATGGGTAGCTGGCTGGCGCCACACCCCGACGTCCGGCAAGCACGACGACCCCACCGACTCCGTTCCCCCACACTTCGCCCGCCGACCCGGGAACCTGCGAGGCCGTGAACGCAACGTCACAGCAGGCCGGCACAGCGAGTGGACCGATCCGCGTTCTGGGTCCTACGGACAGAAGCCGTATGCTCACGGGTCTTGGGTGAGGCTACACCGGCCCCAGTCGGTCTGCACCTGTCACTTTTGACAGGTAGACGGGTG
Source organism: Fimbriiglobus sp. (assembly GCA_035699305.1). Taxonomy (GTDB): domain Bacteria; phylum Planctomycetota; class Planctomycetia; order Gemmatales; family Gemmataceae; genus DASSAT01. The sequence goes on from DASSAT010000515.1 coordinate 5,006, forward strand.
AATTACTAACAGGGTGAATGGCCTGGCGCTCTTCTTCCTCAGTTCAGTCCCACCGGCATCTTGGAGTTGACCGTCTCGACCGCCGCGAGGATCGCGACCTTGGGCTTCTCCCGACCCAGTGAAATCGCTAGGTCGATTGCGTTCTGGCAGATGTCCACCTTGCCTTCGAGCACGGGGACGATGTTGATCGCGGCGTCGGTGACGACGAGCACCTTGTGGTACGTCGGCACGTCCATGAGGAACGCGTGGCTGATACGGCGGCCGGTCCGCAGCTTCGATCGAAAGCAGGCGCGGCCGGATGACTACCGAAGAAGTCACGAGCCGGTCGGATACCGATATCTCTGGTTTCAGTTGCTCCCTGCGTAGAGCATGACCACCGACCGCGGCCCCGCCTGGTACGTGCCTCCTGGGACCAGCGGGGCAGCCCGCCACTCGACGATGTCCTGCGGCGAGGGGAGGAACGTGTCGATCCACCGCCGCCACGGCCCCCGGTCCGCTGTGGTCGGGGGCAACTCGAATTCGAGCGTCTCCCAGTAGGCGTTCAGGATCAGGTGGAAGGCGAGCTTCTCATTCTGTAATTCCGCGTCGAACGCGATACTGTGCGAACCCTCGCCCCAGTCCGGTTGGTTGAGCTTCACGCCGTGCCAGGCTTTGTTTGCCTTCGCGATCATCTCGGTCAGGCTCACCCTCTGCTGTTCGTGCGTCAGGTCGCGAAGCAACCGGCGGGCGAGCAGGAGTTTCACGAACCGGTACACGTCGGCGTGCTTCTCGACCAGCGACCAGTCGAACCAGTTGGCCTCGTCGTCGTGACAGTAGGCGTTGTTGTTTCCGCCCTGGGTTCGCCGCACCTCGTCACCCATGACGATCATTGGCACGCCCAGCGACATCATCGTGACGGTCAGGAAGTTCTTCACCTGCCGATTCCGCAGCGCCTCGATCGCCGGGTCGTCCGTCGGCCCCTCGACCCCGCAGTTCCAGCTCTTGTTGTCGTTGGCCCCGTCGCGGTTGTCCTCGCCGTTGGCCTCGTTGTGTTTCCCGTTGTACGAGACCAGGTCGTTCAGGCTGAAGCCGTCGTGGCAGGTGACGAAGTTGATGCTCTGCTCGACCTCGCGGGCCTTGTGGCCGTAAACCTCGTGGCTGCCGAGTAGCCGGTCGGCGAACCGGCCCACCGATCCGGGGTCGCCCCGGAAGAAGTCGCGGGCGTCGTCTCGGAACCGTCCGTTCCACTCCTTCCAGGCGTCCCCGACGAAGCTGCCGACCTGGTACAGGCCGGCCGCGTCCCACGCCTCGGCGATCAGCTTGGTCCCTGCCAGCGCCGGGTCCGACTCGATGTCCCACAGCACCGGCGGGTTCGGCAACACGTGGCCCGAAGCGTCCCGCGAGAGGATCGACGCCAAGTCGAACCGGAAGCCGTCCACGTGCATTTCGGTCACCCAGTACCGCAGGCTGTCCACGATCATCCGCCGGACGACCGGGTGGTTGGCGTTGAGCGTGTTGCCGCAGCCGGTGTAGTCCGCGTACCGCGAGCCGCCCTCTTCGAGGATGTAGTAATTGGGGTTATCAATGCCGCGGAAGCACAGCGTCGGCCCGTCGTGGCCGCCCTCGGCGGTGTGGTTGAACACCACGTCGAGGATCACCTCGATCCCCGCCCGGTGGAGGGCCTTCACCATGTCGCGGAACTCGGTCACCGGGCCGAGCGGGTCGCGGCGTGAACTGAACTGCGGGTGCGGCGCGAAGTACGAGACGGGCTGATAGCCCCAGTAGTTGACGAGCCCAGGCGGGCAGGCGTGGACGTCGAAGGCGTGAATCGGCAGCAACTCGACGGCGGTGACTCCGAGGTCCTTGAGGTAGGGAATCTTCTCGGCGAGGCCCGCATAGGTGCCGCGGATTTGTTCCTTGACCCCGGAGTTGGGGTGGCGGGTGAACCCGCGGACGTGCATCTCGTAGATGGCGGTCCGTGTGGACGGCCGACGCAGCGGGGCGTCGCCTTCCCAGTCATACCCGTCCGGGTCCACGACCACGCTTTTCATCGCGGTCGCGACGTTGTCGCCCTCCCGCCGGGCGGTCTCGCGGTCGTAGCCCGCCGGGACGACTACACCCCGGCTGTAAGGGTCGAGGAGTACCTTGGCCGGGTCGAACCGCAGCCCACTCGCGGGTTCGGACGGTCCGTGCACACGGTAGCCGTAGAGCTGTCCCGGCCGGATCCCCAGCACGAACACATGCCAGTAGTGATAAGTCCGGTTGGTCACCGGATCGAGTCGGACGACGCGGGAAGGTTTGGCGTCAACCTCCCGGTCGAAGAATAACAATTCCACACCGGCCGCGGTTCGGGAGAACAGGCTGAAGTTGACGCCGTCGTCGGCGACGGCGGTTCCGAGGGGGGAGGGTTGACCGGGTTTCGTGGGGGTCATGGCGGCTCGGTGGGATCAGTGTGTGGTGACGGTCGCCAGGCGGTCGGCCTGGACCGGCTCCAGTGTCGGGAAGTAGACCGTCTTGCCTCCATCGAGGGTTTGCTCAGGGGTCAGGGTGGCGAACAAGTGCATGACCCGGGCGACGACCCCGGTCCACCCGGTCTGGTGGCTGGCCCCGAGGCCGGCCCCGTTGTCGCCGTGGAAGTACTCGTAGAAGAGGACGTGGTCGCGCCAGTGCGGGTCGTGCTGGAACTTCTCGGTCCCGCCGTAGACGGGCCGCCGGCCGTCCGGGTCCCGAACGAAGATCGCGGCCAGCCGGCGGCCGATCTCCTCGGCTACCTGGTAGAGGGTCATCCGCCGGCCGGACCCGGTCGGGCACTCCACCGTGAACCCGTCGCCGTAGTACGCGTAGTACTGCAGGAGCGCCCGGATGATCAGGGCGTTGACGGGCATCCAGATCGGTCCGCGCCAGTTCGAGTTGCCGCCGAACATCCCGCTGTCGGACTCGGCCGGGAGGTAGCCGACCCGGTACTCCTGACCGCCCACGGTCATGACGAATGGGTGTTGCTCGTGGTAGCGTGAGAGCGAGCGGATGCCGAACGGGCTGAGGAACTCGTTCTCGTCGAGCATCTTCGCGAGCACTCGGCGGAGCTTGGCCTCGTCGAGTACGGAAGTCATCCGGCGGCCGGCGACCCCTAGCTTGACCGGGTCGTGGATCGCCGCGCGGATCTCGGGCCGGGACGCGAGGAACCACTTGAACCGCTCCCGGATTTCCGGGTACTTCTCCAACACCTTCCCGTCGAAGACCGTCGCGGCACAAAGCGGCAGCAGCCCGACCATCGACCGGACCTTGAGCCGCTCGGCCCGGCCGTCGGGCAGCCGGAGCACGTCGTAGAAGAACCCGTCCTCCTCGTCCCACATGCCCGTCTCGCCGCCCACGTGCGTCATGGACGAGGCGATCCAGAAGAAGTGTTCCACGAACTTCAGGCCCATGTCCCCGTAGTCCGGGTCGGTCAACGCCAGCTCGGCGGCGATCTCGAGCATGTTCTGGCAGAACAGCGCCATCCACGCCGTCCCGTCGGCCTGCTCCAGGCAACCCCCGGTCGGCAGCGGTGAGCTGCGGTCGAACACCCCGATGTTGTCCAGCCCCAGGAACCCGCCCTCGAACACGTTCCGCCCGGTCCGGTCCTTGCGGTTCACCCACCAGGTGAAGTTCAGCAGCAGCTTCTGGAAGCTGCTCTTGAGCCACTCCCGGTCCCCCATTCCCCGGTGCGCCTTCTCCAGCCGGTAGGTGAAGATCGTAGCCCAGGCGTGGACCGGCGGGTTGACGTCCCCGAAGTTCCACTCGTAGGCCGGGATCTGCCCGTTCGGGTGCATGTACCGCTCGCGGAGCATTAGCTTGAGCTGCTGCTTGCCGAGGTCCGGGTCCACGAGTGTCAGGGCGAGGACGTGGAACGCCAGGTCCCAGGCCGCGTACCACGGGTACTCCCACTTGTCCGGCATGGAGATAACGTCGCCGTTGTACATGTGGTGCCAGTGGTCGTTCCGCGGCGACGCCTTCCGCGTCGGCTTGAACGGGTCGGACCCGCGCTCCTCGAGCCACTTGTCCACGTCGTAGTGGTAGAACTGCTTGCTCCACATCATCCCCGCCAGCGCCTGCCGCATGACGTTCGCCCCGTCGGCGCCGACCGAGGCCGGGATGACCGCCGCGTAGAACTCGTCCGCCTCCTTCCGTCGGTCTTCCATCAACCCGTCGAATGCGTCGCCGAGCGGACTGCCCTCCGCGCCGTTGGTCCGGGCGAGGTCCGCCGGGGCGACGTCCGAGAGCCGCAGGCGCAGCACCCGGCACTCGCCGGGGCCGACGGTCAGGCGGTAGTGGGCCGCGACCTTGGTCCCGGTCTTCGCCGGGTTGACCGCCCCGACCTGGCCGTGGACGACGTGGTTGTTGATCCCGTCCTTGACGTACGGCGAGCGGTTCGGGACGCCGAAGATCCGCTGGGTGTTGGTCTCGTTCTCGGTGAACAGCAGGGGGGCGTCCCCCTCGCAGTAGAGGTACCGCTCCCCGATCCCGATGTGGGCCGCCTGGACGATGCCACGGGTCGGGGTGGCGGCGAGCTGCCGGAGGCTCGGCTGGTCGGACCCGGCGTGCCAGGACCACTCGTTGCGGAACCACAGGGTCGGCAGGACGTGGAGGGTGGCCGGCTCGGGGCCGCGGTTGTGGACGCTGATCCGGACCAGGACGTCCTCGGGCGACGCCTTGGCGTACTCGACGAACACGTCGAAGTACCGGTCGCCGTCGAAGACCCCAGTGTCGAGTAGCTCGTACTCGTACTGGTCGCGCCTCAGGCGCCGGCTGGTTTCGACGATGTGGGAGTACGGGTATTCTTCCTGCGGGTACTTGTAGAGGTACTTCATGTACGAGTGGGTCGGGGTGCTGTCGAGGTAGAAGTAGTACTCCTT